>DATGXZ010000416.1:0-2655 GCA_035298445.1 Flavobacterium sp. | reverse complement strand
ATGATTAAGTTGGTTACCGTTTTTATCGGCGTGATCGTCCGAATCGTTTTCGGATAATTCCAGACGGCCCCGAACACTTCCACATCCGTTTCTACCTAAATCCATTGCCTGTGGTGCGAATCGCTACGTATGTACTCCTCTTATGCTCCCTTGTCGCCGCAGCGCAGAAAGGGAAACCACTTGCCGGAAAAGTCATTGTGCGTGACGGCAGTCCCTCCAACATCCATATCGTAAACCTCGTCAACGAAGTCGAAGTCGTGACCGACGCTGAAGGGAATTTCTCGATTCCCGCATCGGAAGGTGATATGTTGGTTTTGTCGGGCACCCAAATCGACTATGTCCGCAGGCTAATCCGCGAAGACGACGTCAATTCCGGAAAAATTACGCTTCGCATTGCGGCCAAACCCATTGAACTTGAGGAGGTCGCGGTTACCCAGTCGACCCAGATGGATGCCGTAGCGTTGGGTATCCTTACCAAACCTGCGAAGCAGTATACGCCCGCCGAGCGTAAAATGTTTACCGCCACCAGTACGGCCCTCGATGGCCTTATCAACAAAATTACCGGACGCACCAAGCGCCTCAAACGCGAGGCACTGCTCGAAAAGAAGGAATTTGTCCTTGAGCAGTTGAAAGATCTTTGGCCCGACTCCTATTATGCCGACCTTGGTATTGCCCCTGACCGCATCAAAGGGTTTCATTACCTTTTGGTCGACAATAAAGAATTCCTCGATGCGCTCGCTTCGAACAATTCGGTGCAGTTAGCGTTCGTGACCCTCCAACTGGCCGATACCTACAATCGCGGGCTGAATGCGAAGCCATAGGCTGCTGTTTCTCCTCCTGTCGTTTTCAGGTTGGGCCCAACAAGAGAAAGACATTACCGGCACCATCACCGTCACCAATGCCGCGCCGGGCGGCGTACGCATCCTTAACCTCGTGAACCAACGTGAAGCGGTCAGCGATGCCAAAGGAGTTTTCCATATTATGGCCAAACCCGATGACGTGTTGCTGTGTTCGGCCGTCCATCTTGACCTGATGCGGCACATTGTGGAGGAACGCGAGTTTGAAATGGGGACGCTATCGGTGGCGATGACGGCCAAAACCAACCAACTCGAGGAAGTCGAGATACAGAATTACACGCATCTTAACGCTGTTTCCCTTGGTATACTGGAACGTCCGGCAAAAACCTACACACCGGCTGAACGGCGTCTCCGCACGGCACGGCACGTCTTCATATCGACTCTCGAAGGGGGAGGTGTCGGGTTTTCGTTCGACCCGGTGATCAATTACCTGACCGGCCGTACTAAAAGACTGCGGAACCAACTTGAGGTTGAGAAGTACCCGCGTGCCCTAAAACGGATGCAGGAATGGTACGATGCCCCCTACTACGACACAAAATTTGGTATCACTGCTGACGAAAGCGGTCCATTCGAGTATTTTTGTGTGGAAGACGACGAATTTCGTGAGGCGGTCATTGCCAAAAAACGACCCGCTGCCGATCTTCGTATCGTGTTCCTCGCCGCGGCGTTTATCCAGTTGAAAGACGGGAGCCGTGTTACGGATACGAAAGAATGACGACAAAATCCCTGATGAAGACGGTTCGTTTTATAGGTATGTTTGTGATTTTCGCCCTGGCCTCGGCCTTTACGGCGCACAAATTCTATATGTCGATCTACCAACTTCGCTTCAATGCCGATAAAAGCCGGTTGGAAATCACCGGACGGATCTTTATCGACGACCTGAACGAGTGTCTGTCGAAGTACGCCAAAACCGCTACTCACGTAGGGGAATCACAGCAATCGAAAGACGACCTGGCCTATTTGCAGCGGTATATGGCCGAACAATTGAAAATCAAGGTGAACGGAAAACCGGTAACGTTAACGTTAGTCGATACAGAAATCGAAGAAACCGTCGTGATTTGCTACTTTCGCGTTGATGGAGTCCGCCATCCGCGCCAAATCGACGTTTCGAACACGGCATTGCTGGCGTGTCACTCCGAACAGCAGAACATCCTGCAGGCAGACGTGTCTGGGGAAAAGAAGAATATCGTATTGAAAGAGGGGGAAACCAGCGCGCACCTGGTATTTCCATAAAGAAACAGCTATGAAGCACATTTTTTACGCATTGCTTTGCCTGCCGCTTGCGGTGACGGCCCAACAGGAACCCAAGAAGAAGGAAGGGGGGCATACCGATCAAAATAAGTTTCGGCAGATGTATGACCTGCTGGCGACGCCGAACTCGTATCGGACGGCCTCAGGCGCACCCGGACCGGAGTACTACCAGCAACAGGCCGACTATAAAATGGACATCGAACTCGATGACCGCAACCAACGCCTGTATGGTACCGAGACGATCACCTATCACAACAATGCCAAAGAGCCCCTCGAATACCTCTGGATGCAACTCGACCAGAACATCCTGGCGCGCGATTCACAGTCGCCATTGGCAAACGATGAGGGAGCCGACCCGTCTATCGGGGTATTGGGCTTTTCGCGCAAATACCTTCAGGAGAAGTTCGATGGTGGCTTCAAGATCGACTATGTGAAAGGTCCGGATGGCAAAGAACTGCCGCATACCGTCAATTATACGATGATGCGGATCGATTTGCCCAAACCGCTGCAGCACGGCGAGACGTTTACCTTCTCGGTAAAGTGGTGG
>DATGXZ010000415.1:0-4786 GCA_035298445.1 Flavobacterium sp. | reverse complement strand
CTGACTACTGACTACTGACTACTGACTACTGACTACTACCAACTGCCCGCTAAACGGGATTTCTTCGCTACGCCCGGAATGAAGATTCCCTCCTTTCAAATGGAAGGGAGGGAATCGTTGGGGTTTAAGGACTAGCCGGTGGGAACGCGTACCACCACACTGCTCACTGCCTACTGAATACTACCTACTGCCAATTGCCCACTGCCCGCTAATTACTGACGATAAGGTCCCTCGCGGCGCTCGGGATGACGCGGCGATTTCCAAACTCTTGGATTTCTCGGCTGCGCTCGAAATCGCAGTTGATAAGCCGTGGGACTAGTCAGGTTGCGTTTTCTCGAAAACAGGACGGGTGGTTGAACGGGTATTTCGAGCGCAGCCGAGAAATCCCATGTGGAGAACAAACGCCGTCATCCCGAGCAACGCGAGGGACCTACGAGGACTGATTACTACGTCCTTAATGAGGCTTGCTTCGCTCCACTTGGAATGACGGAGTGCGGTAAGTTAGTCCCTGAGCGACTGACTACTGACCACTGACCACCGACGACTAACTACTGACGACTGACTACTGATAAACACGTACGTAGTCAATCGTCATCGTCTGCGGGAAAGGCGTTCCGTTGTTTGGAAAACCGACATAATTCCCGCCTACGGCAATGTTTAGGATCATAAAAAACGGATGATCGTATACCCAATCGCCGGGAACCTGGTTCTTCCCGATACGCTTGTACAGGAAGCCATCTACGAAAAAGTCGATTTTCTGGGCGTCCCATTCGACGGCAAAAATGTGGAATCCGGTATCGAATCGGTCGTTCTCGAGGGCATAACTTCCGGAGATGGCATTCCCGCCCGAATAGCCGGGTCCGTGAATGGTTCCGTTGATGATACTTGGCAATTGGCCGCGGAGTTCCATCACATCGATCTCGCCGCAATTTGGCCAACTTACTTCATCAATATTGGATCCGAGCAGCCAAAATGCAGGCCATAATCCTTGTCCGTACGGTGTTTTCAGCCTTGCCTCGTAGCGACCATAGGCTTGCGAGAACAGGCCTTTTGTCTTGATGCGGGCCGAGGTGTATTGCGAACCATTATAACTCTCGCGCAACGCGGTAATAACCAAATTCCCATTACCATCCATAGCCACATTTTGGGTGCGATCGGTATAGTATTGCAACTCCTGATTTCCCCAGCCGTTGGCCCCAGTGCCGATGTCGTACGTCCATTTACTGGCATCAGGCGACTGACCGGCAGCACCCTCAAATTCGTCACTCCAGGTTAACTGCCAATTGCGCGCATCCGTCTTTTGCTCTTTATCCGGTTCGCAGGCTGTGAGCGACATCAAAGTAATGGACGCTAAAAATAGTTTGATACGTGTGCCCTTATTCATTGGTTTAGTATTTTAATTACGGAAGTAAATATTATCCAGGTAAATGGTTCCATTACCGTCAAACTTCATCTGGAACACATTTGACAGATTAACAGGCGCAAAACTGGTGAGTGGAATATCGATACTATTCCATCCTCCGATAGTCGGCACCGTTAACGTGACCGCTTTTTCGACTGGCCCCGGGCTAATTAGATACACTTTCAAACTAGTGGAATTAGCAGAGTAAAAATCGAGGTGCAGCACGTTTCGGTTGGTCACATTTTGGGCACTTCCCAACTCAATTCCCTGATAATTCAAGCCGCCATACCGCAAGGTGTTATTGCCGCCAATAGGTACCTGGGTTACTTGCGTCGCCTGTCCCCAATTCGGATTGAAATTCGTTCCGGCTACATTGGTATACGCATCGCTGAAGATGGAGGTCACATTTGCTGCGGCTACGGTGGGTGTTGGTGCGGCAGCCGTCGGTACGACCGGAATTACACTTCCGTTATTGAACAGGTAGATGTTATCGGCATAGAAGTTCGCTATGTTGGTTCCTTCGAATATCACCTGTGCCAAATGCGCCCTGCTGGTCAATCCTGTGAAACTCGTAAAAGGAATGTCAAGACTAATCCAGTTTTGCGCCACCAGCGTTGGACTGGTATACGTAATCGTGTGACCGGTATCATCGTTACCACCGAAAGCACCATTGCTACCAAAATCAACCAATCTAATTTTAAAATTAGCCCCCGCTGCCAATGTTCCGGGAATATAAATATCGGCGTGGAAGTGCGACATCAACGTGGCATCGATCGTGGGGTTTGCGAACTGGACTCCAACAAAATTGAAATTCGTGTAATTCAATACATCGTCGCCATTAACAGTGAAATCAGACGATTGCGTGGTTTGATAGGGTGCCCAATAGCCATTGTAATAATCAACCGGAACGTTGGTATAATGATTAGAGAAAATGGAAATAACCGTATTGGCGGCTTCTGTGGGTGTAGGCGCGCTTGTAAAAGCCCCAAGCGAGTTTATCGTAAGAGAACCCAACGCGTCCTGCCCGTTGAGCGTGGCCGTGATAACCGCGCTTCCGGAACCCACCGTCGTGACCAGGCCAGCATCATTTACGGTGGCAACCGCTGGGTCAGAGGAAGAAAACACCAGATAAGAAGGCGACATCGATACGTTTTGGTTGATGGCATTTGGCATGCTGAACGTGGCAAGAATGCCGTCAATCGTGTTTGTAACGCCGTTGAAAGACGTAGTTACTTTATCCAGACCGTTTACGATAGACGCTTGTCCATGCGCGATCGTGCCCAGGTTTTCAAACTTTACGTCATCAATCCAAAACGAATAGCCATTGCCATTTTCCGGGCCTTCTGAATAATAGAACATCCCTTTTTCCACTTTCAGTTTCGACGCATCCGGAATGGGGATGATATACTTTCTCCAGGTGGTCGTCAAGCTCAATCCTGAAACGGAAGCCTGGTATTTGTTGGCACCCAAATCAAGACCAAAACCGGCGACATCAAGCGTCGCCGCTACCGAACTTTTGGCCCAAAACGTCAGGGCGTTGTAACCCGACAGATCACGTCCGACGGTGGTAAAAAAGGCGCCCCCGGCGTAGGCTCCGAGTGGGTCGTTTACGTTGGGAACATCGATCCGCATCGAAGCCGCTGAATTGTTACGCGTTACCTCACCGTCTACCTGGAAGGCCGTAACCACGCTATTGCTGAATGCGGCATAGTTCAGTCCGGCACTAAAGGTGTCAATGAACACGTCGGGATTAGAAGAGTATTTGGCTTCTTCAAAATCATCCGGATCGTTTTCACAAGCCGACAAAAAAACTACTACCAGGCAAAAAGCAGCACGTTTTAGCGTTTGATTATTAAAAATTGATTTCATAGTCTATTTTTTTAATTTATAACATTAATGTGGATGTAGGTCCTGATTTCCCACTCGGTACCATTATCAAACCCTATAGCCGTTGGATCGGGAACCCATTCGCCCGCTGGATTTAACACCTGGGTTGGGTTGTATCTTGGAGAATACTGGTCTAAGCTTCTCCACGTTCCGCGGATACCGATGCGGGTTCCGGGAAGGATGAACCAATCCGGTTTTCCGATATCAAGTGATAGATCGGCCATCAATTGCAGTGGGAAGGTGAGGTTAAAGTCGCGGTGGTAATCGTAAGGTCCCCAATCGTTTACGCGTACAAAGGAGTTCAATTTGAGTTTTCTGTACAGTACACGCAGGTCCATTCCATACCGGTGGATGGTGCGGGCATCACTGCCGTTGGCCTGGGCATCGCCTCCATATAACGTTGTAATAAAGCCAAAGTCGCGGCTTAATTTGGATACGATGCGCGCGTTTACTTCCCATAAATCGGCTGCCGGCGCAGCGCCGTCGAATGCAAATGTGGTTCTACCATTTCCTAAGATACCGATCGCGGCATCCTGGGTAGTGGGCAAATGGCGGTAGACAAACCCCAAACTGGTTGAAAATTTGGCGTCTTCAGTACGATCGTTATCCCAATCGTACATCCAGGTGCCCGGTGTTGGGTCGAATGTGAAGAGAATTTCACCTGCGACCTGTTCGCGGTTCGCCCGAACTACAAACGGATCTTCTAAGATGTTCCGGGGTCTTCCCGGCGCGGGAGCATCCGCACTGATAGGCCCTTCAAGTGGTTTTTGCCACAGGAAGTTGGGTGCAATCTGTAATTTCCCTACCGTATACGTCAGACCCGTCAGGAAATTGTATTGGTTACCACTTCCACTGTCTTTCAATCGCCAGCCTGTATAGGTTTGTGTCAGGTCGGCGCCACCATTGGCGACCAAGCCCATGGCGGCTCCTTGTCCGTACCAGTTGAACTTCCCTCCTGTGTAGGTCAGTTTCATTTTTCCACCCCAATTGTCTTTCGACTCAATCTTTGTTTGGTACACCTCTGTGTCACTTCCCTCACCGCGAACCACCTGGTATTCTCTGCCGTTTAGGGGCTGTCCGGCCCAAATTCCGCCCAGGTCAACACCAAACTTGCCGAATTTTCGGTTCATGTGGAGCGTCCATCTTCTTGTTTTAGGTTGTGGGATCGCGAAAGAACTCTCGGTAACCCCCTGTTGCTGCAAGTCTTCATGGAACACGGTGGTCAAATCGAACTTCCCTATTTTCTTGCTGTATTTCACCAGCAACGCAGGGTTAGCTCCCCACCACAATTGCGGTCCGAATGCTACTTTCAAGCCGTTCAGGAATTTCTTGCCTTCCACTTCAAAACCAGAGGGTGCAATACCGTTGTAGATATCGATTTGGTTACCGTAATTGGCTTCTGGATACAGGCCGAAGAAATCGCCTTCGTACCCCCAATGGTAATGGCCAGTCCGGTAGAAGCCGGTTAAGTTGAAGTACTTATGGTTCCAATTATAG
>DATGXZ010000414.1:0-2011 GCA_035298445.1 Flavobacterium sp. | reverse complement strand
TTACCCTCTATCAGGATGGCACGGGCCATATTGACGACTATGCCTATTTTAATTGGTCGACGGATGGCAGCCAACTAACCCTGGCGTTTACCGACGGGAAATACTTAGAGTTTTCCCTGCAACAAAAAACCGTATTGGTATACAAGGAACTTCCAGAGGAGTCGAAACGTACGATCAAGCTGTGGAATGAGACGAAAAAAGTACACTATCTGTGGAATTTTTGGAAAGCGATTGAATGAGGACGTGATCAAATACCACGTCAGCGATGCGGTTTTTTGTACCTTAATCCTAGTGAAGAGAACATATTCCCTTAGCTGAAAATAGGTTCACTTTTGTAATTCTGTTTACGTAACATCATCTTGCCCGTCAAGGTTTATCGATTCATTTGATTTCAGTAATTTATAAGAGGAATAATATGGCCGCACTATTCTCTATCCGCTATCTACTACTATTGGTTCTTTTCACCCATTGCGCCACGTCACAAACCCATTTGGAGGAAGACAAAGATCTTTTGTCAAATGAACTAATAAAAAAGTACTCGCTCCTCCCCTTTGATCAGGTATTGGCTATCGCAAAGCAAAAGCTCCCCCACCGGCCGGACGATCGATATGATTGGGATTTGTTTTACGATAAGAAGTTTCGCCGATATGTCTATCTATTTTATTTTTACAAAGAGGGTGAGCGGCTGCGAAAAAGACACTACCTCATCTTAGATGCCACCTCTGGCCAGGTACTGAAAAAACGAAAGATTGATGAGAAGGAAACGATTGAGGATGGGGTGGGTACTTATCTTGATAAGTAGTCGGCTGTTGCAGCAACGGTCGCTTCCCCGAAAGAGTGACAATCCCTCGTTATAAAAACATTCACCCCTATTCAAAACAAACGTAAAATGATTAGCCATAGAATCAAACCCTTCGTCGACCTGGGCGGTTTCATCTGGTGGGTCGTCGTCCGATTCTGCCGGACCCGTTTGAAGGAGGAACAATCGGAAAAACACCTTGAACGAAACGTCGTGCTCTTTTTGGTTGTTGCGTATCTGTTAGGATACGTGACGGTACAGGTGACGTAGGTGTTGGGTTTTGGGTGTTGGGTGTTGGGTGTTGGATGAAGGTTCAGGCTCCTAGTTTATCTCTTTCCTCTCGCCCCTCTCTCCTAACCCCTTCTAATAATTCCCCACCGTCGCCAGAAGCTCCGTCCGAAACGGTTTACAAATCCGCGACATCCGGTGTATAAAGGGAGACGGGTTTGGAAGGAACGGTGAGGGCGCAAGGATCCGCATTTATCGTAGGAATGGAAAATGCGAAATTAAATACGTGATTCGACGATGTACCCCCGTCGGCGCGATTATTTATTGCGATCCACTTACATTTGGCGGCACCCGTAATATGCTCAGGGCGGCGTATCCCTCCTTTTCATACATGAGCCGTTTGTGAAACGTTTTTCCGTCTTATGGTAGACCTCACGTTAGTTAACGATCGCGGTCACGATTCGCCCATTTCGACTCCAGACCTGCAACCCCATTTCGTCGATATCATACACAAACTGACTTTCGTCATCGTCCAGATGAATTTTATTAGAAGACGATGAGTGAACACTGAAAGCGGATAGAAATTCGTCTATTCCCATTCCTATCATATTTCTCCCCTTGTAAATGCATTCGTCCCTACAACAAATTGATACAATCAAACCGTTTTCGACATACAGTTCAAGTCCTTCCTCTTGTAGCTCGTATGTTTCCCATTCGGTTATCGTATCCTTTTCCGAAAACGTAAAAGAAAAACTCTTTAGGTAGTCGTTGATTGGTGTTCCTAATTTGAATTCTCCCACCTGCTCAAAGGGCACAAAATACTTTACCATTATCGTTTACTTTCGCTCGAATGTTCTCCCCCGCTGGCGCGAGCGGCTCGCCCGTGCGGTCCTTTTACTTACTTTTAAGAATTGTCTTGTGCCAAGCCTTGGTTTGCGTTACTAATGAGCTTTCCTATCAGACTATCTATTGACTTATGGCGGG
>DATGXZ010000413.1:0-2577 GCA_035298445.1 Flavobacterium sp. | reverse complement strand
ATCGAAGTCTTTGATCTGCACGACGCTTTCGTAGGAACCGCGGTAGCCCAGCGGGTCATTATAGACTTCTACGAACCCCTGGATGTAGTCGATGTTGCCGTCGGTGGCGTTGAGCCAGGCGATGTTATACTCGTCCCATTTTTTGAGGTCGCCCGTTTTGTAGTAGGCAATCAGCAGCGCGAGGGCATCGGCCTGCTTTTGGTTTTCGGCCACGCCTTTCGCTTTTTCGAGCCAATAGACGATTTTGTCGATGGCAGGACCGTACATACCGCCACTTTTCCAGACTTTCTCTTCGAGTTGGCCTGAGGCGTTACGCACCAGTTTCGAGTTGAGTCCGAACGACACCGGACGCGCCGGATCAGCCGGTACCATTTTCTTGTAAAACGCCTCGACTTCTTTCTCGGTAATGCCTTTATCGTAGAAATTGACGGCGGAACCGGCGAGAAGGCCTTTGCTTTCGTCGAGGTTGACTTTTTTGTTATCGACGTCGTTGAAAAGGACTTCGACGATCTCTGGTTTGAGGGATGTCTTGGTCTCGTTCAGCAACTGCGTCAGGTATTCTTTGGTAAAATCCGGTTTGATTTTATCGCTTGAATAGTGGTGGTGGATACCGTTGGCGAACCACACGCGCTTAAGGTAGATTTCGAACTTCTTCCAGTTGTCGTCTTCTTTGTCGCCTTTATAGTTCACATAAATGTTCTCAAGGGCGCGGCGGATGGCGAGATTGTAGCGGTAGTTCTGGTCCCAATGAATGTCGCGGCCCGCGAGGCCGGCTTGCGTCAGGTAATACACATACTCCTGTTCTTTGAGCGAGAGGTTTTCCCACCCCGGAATCTGGTAGCGTAGTACCTGGATGTCGGCGAACTGGTCGGCTACGTAATTGAAGTCGCCGGAATCGGCTGCTGCACCCGACTTTTCGTCTTCGCCTTTACAGGAGAACATGAGGACGGTCGCGAGGCACCATCCTGCCACTTTCGATATTTTCATACGGTTTTGATTGGATAAATTAATTAGTATGCAACAAATGTACACATTAGGTAGCAGGAAAGTAAAAATGTTACCGAACCGTATACCGATATTTTTTACTTTTACGGCTGAAAGGATCCATCCGATGCGCATACTGAAATATGTCTTCCTGCTGATGCTCCTGGTGCTTGTGGCCCTTACGGTTTACGTCGCCACGCAAAAGGGCGAGTTCACGGTCACCCGTTCCATTGTCATCGACTTACCGCGCAAGACCGTGGCCCGTTATGTGAACGACTACGGCAACTGGGCTGCCTGGTCGGCCTGGAAGCAGGATGCGCCCGACGCAGTCTTCCGCCATTCCGATATCTCATCGGGTGTTGGGGCCTGGGTGCAATGGGAAGGCGCCGGTGGGGGAAAACTTACCACCCTATCCTCTTCGGTCGACAGCGTGTCGCATAAAGCCCGTTTTTATGACGAAGCCGGACAATCGAGCCTGCGGTTCTCGGATACGTTGGGAAAGACCAAAGTCACCTGGAAGATCAAAGGTCATGTCGATTTCATGACGAAAATCAATGCGACGTTTGGCGGCGGAGTTAACGGACTCATGAGCGATCTGGTCGAGCGCAGCCTGGAGAGTCTTCGAAAAACCCTTACGTACGAAATCAAAACATATTCCATCCGCGTGTCGGGCAATGCCCGGAAGACCGGTGGTTTTTACCTCAAACAGACCTTTACGTGCAGCGAAACCGACGCTGACGTCCGGATTGCGAATGCGATTTCCAAACTTGAGAAACTGCTGCGCAAGCAACGCACGGCCATGGCAGGTACACCGTTTGTGCTACACGAGGCCTTCGATTATCCGACCAGGCGGGTCACGCTTTCGGTGTGTGTGCCGCTTCGCGAGGAGATCTTCGTGTCGTCTGGCAGTGACATTTCCGTCGGCTTCCTTGATCCGTTCTATGCGGTTAAGGCGACGTTGACGGGTGACTATTCGCACCGGAAAGCGGCCCTTGCGAAAGCCGCCGACTGGATGCAGGAAAAAGGCATCGCCGAAGCGACGAACCTGAAACGGGTGGATGTTTATGTGAAGTATGCGCCCGGCACCGGCCGGCCGTCGCAATGGGTGACCGATTACCTAATTCCGACCGGACAGGCGGTGATGGCAAGTGAACCCACGAGCGACACACCTTCCGATATGGACGCCACGAACGGAAGCGTCTCTCCTAGTCCAGCGTCGCCGGCGCGCACCACAACCTCCACGTCACGTGTGTCGCCTGCCCGTCCGCAGGCAACGGCTACACCTGCACAAAATGCTAGTCCGGCCCACGCTCCCCCCGCGGCAAATGAAGCTGACGGCAACCGCACGCGACCGTAAATCATCCTTTTTTGTACGCGGCACCGCCTTACTGTAATTTCCAGACTTTTACCGTATCTTTGCAGCGCAAAAAATCAGCGATGGAACTGACGAACATACCCAACATCAAACATACCGACAGCGGCAACTTCTTCGTATTGGCCGGCCCTTGTGCCATCGAAGGCGAAGAAATGGCAATGACCATAGCCGAGCGTCTGGTAAAAATCACCGACAACCTGCGTATTCCTTATGTTTTT
>DATGXZ010000412.1:0-5514 GCA_035298445.1 Flavobacterium sp. | reverse complement strand
GTGATTACTTCGAAATTGCCATTCGTTTCGCGTCCGATTTCGGTAAGGATGAATTCGAGATAAGAGGTGATACGATCGCGTTTGGCGATGAGGCGTTCCATTCCGACCTCTTCAAACATTTCGAGCGATGCCAGATAAGGTCCTAGAGACAACACCGGAAGGTTGCTCACTTGCCAGCCATCGGCCCCGTTAACAGGGTCGAACACCGGTTCCATTTTAAACCGTCGTTCTTTGTTGTGACCATACCATCCGGCGAATCGGTGAAGTGAGGTGTCGTGGTGGTGTTTCTCGTGGATGAAGCAACCCGAGGCGTTTCCGGGACCGGAGTTCATATACTTATAAGAACACCAGGCGGCGAAGTCTACATCCCATTCGTGCAGGGCGAGTTCAACGTTTCCGGCAGCGTGGGCGAGATCCCATCCGACATAGGCGCCCTTTTCATGCCCCGCGCGCGTGATGGTCTGCATGTCGAAAACCTGTCCGGTATAGTAGTTCACACCTCCGATCAGCACTAGTGCCGTTCCTTCTCCTACCGTGCGGATCGTTTCCAACACATCTTCGAGGCGGATATTCTGTTCGCCTGGGCGGCGTTTTATTTCAACGATGGCATCTGTCGGATCAAAGCCATGGAACTTCACCTGGCTTTGCAGCATATATTGGTCGGAGGGGAAGGCTTTTTCCTCACAAATAATCTTATACCGGTCGGGCGTAGGCCGGTAAAACGACACCATCAGAAGGTGCAGGTTTACCGTCAGCGTGTTCATGACGGTGATTTCCGACGGTTTTGCTCCAACTATTTTCGCCAGGGGCCGGGCGAGTCGTTCATGGTAATCCCACCACGGTTTTTCTGCGTAGAAGTGCCCTTCGACTGCCATCGAGGCCCAGTCGTTCATGATTTCGTCGACGTAGGTTTTGGTGCGTTTGGGTTGAAGTCCTAATGAGTTTCCTACGAAATAGATGACATCCTGGCCATTGTGTTGCGGGAAAAGGAATTCGTTTCTGTACGGAGCGAGGTCGTCCTGCGCATCGAGTGCGCGCGCGTAGTCGAGCGTATTTTCAAACATGTGGCTGCTTTTGGAAGCGTAAAGGTAGTAAGAAGTGGGCAACCAAGCTATTGAAAAATGGCTCGTTTCTAGCCCAGATCGTAACCGAAGCGGCGCAGTTGTCGTTTATCGGAACGCCAGTCTTTGTTGACTTTTACAAAAAACTCGATGTGGATTTGCTTCCCGAAAAACTTTTCAAGGTCGGCGCGTGCGGCCACCCCGACTTTTTTGATAGCAGCTCCTTTATGACCAATGATTATGCCCTTCTGGGTGTCTCGTTCGACCATGATGACGGCGCGGATCCGGATGATGTTTTCATCTTCCTGGAATTCCTCCGTTTCCACTTCCACCGCATACGGGATTTCCTTATCGTAGTACAATAGGATTTTTTCGCGGATGGTTTCATTGACAAAAAACCGCTCTGGCTTGTCGGTCAGGGCGTCTTTTGGGTAGTACGGAGGCGATTCGGGTAACAGTTCCAGAATTCGTGTGAATACCTCCTGGACGTTGAAGTTCTCGAGCGCTGACAAGGGGATGATTTCGGCGTTCGGCACGAGTTCTTTCCAATGCGCGACCTGCGCTTCAAGGTCTTCCTGGTTGGTTTTGTCGATTTTATTAAGCAGCAGCAATACTGGAATCTTGGCATTGACGATTTTGCGGAAGAAATCCTCGTCTTTCAGGGCTTTTTCGCCCGTTTCGACCATATATAGTAATACGTCGGCGTCTTCGAAGGCTGATTTGACAAACTTCATCATCGATTCCTGCATCTCATAGGCCGGTTTGATGATGCCGGGCGTGTCTGAAAACACCACCTGGAAGTCGTCACCATTGACGATGCCGAGGATGCGGTGCCGGGTGGTCTGTGCTTTCGACGTGATGATGGAAAGACGTTCCCCTACCAGTGCATTCATGAGTGTCGATTTCCCGACATTCGGGTTTCCTATGATATTGACGAATCCGGCTTTGTGCATGGAAGAGAGAGTAAGTGTGTATAGGTTTATTTCTTGATTGCTTTGCAGCAGACCATGGTGTCATTTTCGAGCAGTATTACTTCTGTCACCTCAAGATTCGTATACTTTTGGATCACATTTTTGAGCGTGTACGGGCTGAACCAGTAGTTGTGGTCTGGGTGTACGATTTCGATGAACTGATCGGTCGTTTCGTGATTGCGTTTCATGTGCTTTTGTGCAAAGCAATTGGGGGCGGTAATGTAAAAGGTAGTCGCATCCACAGAGGCGATGCCTTCCAGGAAAGAGCGAACGTTATCTACGTGTTCGATGGTTTCCGGCACCAGGCAAATATCGTACGTCCTTCCCTCCAATTCCGAAAATTGGGAAAAGTACTGCTGGTCAACATACTTCCGTAATTCCTCTATGCCTTCCAGATCGATATCGAAGCCGTGAAGCACCTCCGTATGTTTCGAAAGGTGAATATGAAGGTTATACGAAGGGTTAAAGATCGGGTAGTCGTTACAGCCAAAATGGATGACCTTTTTATTCCTGCAGGCGTTTTCAAAAAAAAGGAACCGGTCCTGAACGCTGTGTTTGGCTACCTTTTGTACCCAAAAGGTGTCGATGCGTTCATGGAGTGGTCGTTCCGGAACAAACAATTGCCTAAGTTTTGCGCGAATATTCATGTTGCGGGGGTTAGGTGTTGCAAGCTACACTTTTTTAGGAAGTCTGTCAACACTGGATCCGGTTGCAGGGTTTCTGTAAGCAAAAAACCGGAACCACTGGTGTAAGTGATTCCGGTTTTGTAGTAGCGGGAACAGGACTCGAACCTGTGACCTTCGGGTTATGAGCCCGACGAGCTGCCTACTGCTCTATCCCGCGATATAGGTGCAAAGATAGACTGTTTTTCGCGCAGCGCAAGCGTTTTAAGAAAATTTTAGAAAAAATGATTGAAATTCCTAATTTTTCGCTCATACCACATTAAATCGCGCGTAAAGAGCGATAATTTGTTTTTTTTCTATATATTTGCGTGAACCCCTTTAAATAATAAGTACATGTTGCGACTGTATGCTTCAGAGCGCTTCGTTGAAGTGCCTCTTGACGCGCCGTTGCAGAAACGCTACGCCGTTTCTAACTACGGGCGTATTATCAGTTATACTGATAAAATGGAGAATGGTCAGGTCATCAAAGGCGGAAGGTCGGAAGGCTACGTAACCTTACGCTACAAGTTCAAGTACAATGACACCTGGCGATCTAAAAGTTTTTTTGTTGCAAAGTTGGTGGCGGAGTATTTTATTCCGAAAGATCATCCGGATCAGACGTATGTGCTGCACCTTGATTACCAACGAGACAACGATCGTGCGTCTAATCTCAAATGGGCCACGAAGGACGAGATGATTGAGCACGCGAAAAAAAGTCCTCACGTCATTTCAGCACGGCAGCGTACCATCGCGCACAACATTGCGTCTGATGGAGCGAAGCTTACAACCACACAGGTGATCCGGTTGAAAAAAGAACTGGCAAACCCCAATCGGAAAACGCGTTTGAAGATGTTGGCAAAACAATTCAACATTAGTGAGATGCAGTTGTATCGCATCAAGCGCGGTGAGAACTGGGGTCACATCAAGGTGTGATTCTTTTATTATCCTTACCAAAACGTCCGCACCGCGGACGTTTTTTTATGCGATTACGGTTCAATTCAGTATATTTCCCACAAAAAATAAAAACATGGAAGACCATAAGCTATTTGTCGCAGAAGCGACAGACTTGGAACGCGCCGCTTTTTTCAAGAAAACCTACCTGCATGTGGCGGGTGCCGTATTGGCGTTTATCCTCGTGGAATCGCTTTTACTAACCGTCGTCTCAGACGAGGCAATGGCAAGCCTCTTTAGTTTGGGTCGCGGCGCCTGGCTCGGGTTCATCGGCCTCTTTTGGCTCGGAAGTTTCGTATCGGAACGTATGTCGGTTGCTGCCTCTCGCCAGACCCAGTATCTCGGACTAGCCCTGTATGTGGTGATAGAGGCATTCATTTTCCTGCCGCTTATCTACATCGCGATGTACTATGCCGGTCCGCAGGTAATAGCACAGGCCGCTACAGTTACGTTGCTGATGTTTAGTGGATTGACCGCGGTGGTGTTTACCACTAATGCTGATTTTTCCTTCCTGCGCACCGGTATCATTATCGGTGGATTCATTGCGTTGGGATGCGTTATTGGAGGCGCGCTGTTCGGATTTAACCTCGGCTTGTGGTTTTCCGTAGGGATGTGTGTGTTGGCTTCAGCGGCTATCCTATACCAAACCAGCCGTATTAAGGATTACTACACCACCGATATGTTCGTGGGCGCTGCGTTGCAACTCTTCTCTTCCGTGATGCTTCTTTTCTATTATGTGTTGCGAATCTTCCTGAGTAGGAGAAACTAATTAGCTAAGGCATACAATACGAAAAGCAGGCGTGAAGCCTGCTTTTTTTGTGGGCGATACTGGGTTCGAACCAGTGACCCCTACCTTGTCGAGGTAGTGCTCTGAACCAGCTGAGCTAATCGCCCGATAGGGACTGCAAAGTTACATCTTGCTTTCGCTTTTGCAAGTCGAAACGAAAGATTTTTGAAAAAAGAGAAGGGGTGTTACTTTACTCTTTTGTAAACAATAAAGTTGCTCCTCCCTGTATCAGGGTCATTTCACGTTTATCAAGGTCGAACCGTATCTTTATGTGTGCCGGTTCGAATGTAAAACTGCCGTCGGCCTGCGCTTCCAGTGGAAATTCCGACTGTCCGGTTGCCTGGGCATAAAGGGTGCCTGCTCGGTCCGAAATGGTGATTTTTATGGGTAGGGTGGGTGTTGCATAGACGCCGGTATGCCCTTTTGGAGTTTCACTGACGGGGCGTTTTTCAAACGAAGGAATATCAAAAGAAAGTCCGTACGCCGCCGACAGTAAGACGACCGAAATGTCATTTTCTTCGATATTGGCACCGTTCGAAAGACGCACTATCGTAACGTCTCCATCATCGAAATGCACGGCGATGGACGTAAAGGCGTCAATTCCCCCGGTGTGACCATAGCCTTTCCTGCCATTGAAAGGAAACGTGAACAGACCTTTTCCATAGCCATCCTTTATGGTTTCCATTTGGGTAAGACTCGCTTCCGAGACCACCTTTCCGTCGAAAAGGGCATCATAAAACCGGGCCAGTTGTGTGGCATCCGCTACGACGGCACCCGCACCCGATGGAACGGACAAATCGGTTTCCGGGGCTTTTTCCCATTTGCCAGTGTAGCTGTAGGAATGCGCGACCACTTTTCCGTCGATTCGCCCTTCTGCAACGATTCCATTTAATTGGAGGGGCGTTGTGATGCGATCAGCCAACAGCCGTACGAAGCTCTTTCCGTATGTTTTTTCGAGGATGTAAGAGAGGAGTACATAGTTTGAGTTGCTGTATTCCGACTTACTGCCCGGCTCAAAATCACTGCCGCCTTTACGGATGATCTCGGTCATCTCGACTTCGGATTTGGCCTGCGTACACCAT
>DATGXZ010000411.1:0-5392 GCA_035298445.1 Flavobacterium sp. | reverse complement strand
AGCTCAACCGCGACTTGTCGATGCCGTTGGCTACGAGAAACTCCCGCACCGCCTTTGCACGTTTGGTTGACAAATCGACGCGGTCGACGGGCATACAGCATAGGTGTCCCTGTATGTCAATCTTCAACCCTGGGTTTTGTTGCATCACGAGGAGTAATTCATACAGTTTACCCCGCGATTCATTGGTGATGGCGAAGGTATTGAGTTGGAAATTCAGGTTCTCGACCTTGAGTTTCTCGCCCGGTTTTCCGTCATTTATCTTACCCATAAAGGCGCGGTCGAGTTCAAACTCCGATTTTGTGCCGTCGGGATTTGTTAAGACAATCTTCTCAGGATACTTAGGTTGGGGTCGCGCTTCCACCACCGGCTCAGGTACTTTAATTCCCAGTATTTCATTTTCCCGGGCGCGTTCTTCGGGGCGGAGATACGTAACGACCACACGCCGGTTCTTCGCTTTACCACCGGACAACTGCACACTTTCCCCAAAGCTGCGGGTAGCGAAATCATCACGGGTGTCGATTTTACCTTTCAGGAGACCGAATATGTGCGAAACCCTTCGCTGCGCCAGCGTGTCGTTGTAGCCGGTCGAGCCGACTTCATCCGTATAACCGTTGATGGCGACTACTTTTGATCCGGTGTTTGCCTTGATCCATTCTTCAAAACGGCCGCGTTCCGTCGCCGACAATTCGAATTTACCCGTGTCGAAATAGACGGTAACGGACTGTTGGGCGGTGGCGATACCACTGCAGATAAAGGCGATTAGAAAAACGATATGTTTCATATGGACTGCTTGTTACGAAGGTACCAAAAAAAACGTTCCCTCTTCCCGCAAGGACCTCTATGCGTAAGGAGGAAACGTTATATTTGTCCAAAACTTGAACCTATGAACAAAACGTTATTGTGCTGCTTTTTCTTCGGATGTGTCGCCTACGGACAGTCGGTCGTTCAGGCGGTAAACTCGGGCGCGGTGATCGGAACAGCATCTTCCGTTTCCGTTGGCGAGATTGTGGTCGTGCCCCAGAACACCAACCAGAGTGCTTCCGGACTGATTGGCATCCTCGCGCAAAACCAGGCCTTGTCGGTCGATCAATTGGATGTGGCAGACGGCATCACCGTCTACCCCAACCCTACGACATCGGGAATTTTCTTCAAGTCGCAAAAGTCGTTGGCGGGTGAACCGCTTTCTGTGGTAAGCCTAACCGGACAGGAAGTATGGCACAGCAGCCTCACCAATGAAGGCAGTGTCGACCTTTCGGCCTTGTCACCGGGCGTGTACGTCGTCCGTCTCGAATCCATCAACAAAACATTTAAAATCGTAAAAAACTAAGATGAAAAAATTTGTACTCTCTTTTCTGTTTGCCGTTTCGTTCTCAGTATTCGCCCAAGTGCCACAGGGAATTTCCTATCAGGCGATGGCTTTGAACGGCTCCGGCCAGGCAGTTGCCAACGGCAATGTAGGCGTGCGGCTCAGTATCCTGGATAATTCGGCTAGCGGCCCTGCTCTTTACACCGAAATTCATAATAGGACGACAAACGCACAGGGCCTTTTCGATCTGGTGATAGGATCCGGTGCACCTGTGACGGGTACCTTTAGTTCGTTGACATGGCAGTCTGGGTTAAAGTTCCTGTCAGTGGAAATCGATGTGGCGGGAGGTACAAATTTCCAATATGTAGGAACGACCCAACTTCTATCCGTGCCCTATGCGCTAACGGCGGGTTCGCTGGTATTGGGCGCTGGACAGGGGATTACTTTGACCGCACCTAATGGAACGCCTTATGTGATGGCAGTAAACAACGCCGGACAACTGTCGCTCCCTACCTCTTCGGCTCCTTCAAATGCTCCGTCATCCCTTTATTTGTACGGAACGTTTAATGGATGGAATGCGACAAACGGGCTTCAGTTCGGCGCTTTTGGAAACGAACTAAGAGGTTTTAAGTATTTCACGGCCGGAACTCAAATTAAGTTCACAGCAGCCCAAAACGAGACCGTGGTGTATGGTGGAAACGGGCTATCGGGAACGCTAATCCAAGGCGGAAACGCCATTACCATCCCTTCGAACGGATTTTACCGTATCAATGTTACTGGCGCCACTTATCAAGTTACGTCTATAAATGTGGCACTTTCCCCTAGTTCTCTACCGCTCGTAAACTTCGGTTATAACGTTGCGGGCGATTACTTCGGCGTGACCTACAGTCAAGGAGGTGCAAACTACAGCTACCTGTTTAAAGTCGATACGACAGGAAGTGTTATAACTTACGGTGATAACCTGTCTGATGGTTATATCGAAGTAAACGGGGCGGCATTCAACGTCGGCTCTTCTGGTACCAAAGTTTTCAAACTATACCTGAACTTCAACGGTTATGGGACTTATACTCTCAACGCTCCTTAACTTATTTTTCATAAGACATAAAAAAATCCTGCTCTTTCGGGCAGGATTTCTTTTTTAGTTGGTATCCGCTTATCGCGTGAACAACAACTCGCGGTATTTCGTCAGCGTCCAGACTTCGTCGTCAACCAAAAGTTCGAGTTTATCGCAGTGCTCGCGGATGATATCGAAGTACGGCTTCACTTTGTCGCAATACGCTTCTGCCATTTTCTCGGCACTTTTCAGTGCGTTGGCTTTCTTGCGCGCTTCCGTCATCGCCAGCACGTTCTTGTTGATACCTTCGATGTGGGCTGAAATCGTACGGATCAGGCTGATTTGCTCACCGGCTACCGATTCGAATTCTTTGTTTCCGAAGATTTCTTTCAGTCCTTTCACGTTTTCGATCAGCGTGTTCTGGTACTTGATCGCCGTCGGCACCACGTGGTTCCGTGCGATGTCGCCCAATACGCGCCCTTCGATCTGGATTTTCTTGGTATATTCCTCCAATTCGATTTCGTAGCGTGCCTCCACTTCAACGTGGTTCATGACACCCAGTTCCTCGAACAGGTCCATAGCCGCTTTAGACACTTTTGCTTTCAACGCTTTTGGAGTCGTCTTATGGTTGCTCAGTTTGCGTTTCGCTGCCTCTTTCTCCCATGCTTCGCTGTAACCGTCGCCTTCGAAAAGGATGGCCTTGGTTTGCTTGATGTATTCGCGAAGAACGTTGAAGATCGCTTCATCTTTCTTCAACCCTTTGCTTTCGATAAGGGCGTCCACTTCTTTCTTGAAATCGCGCAACTGCTTGGCAACGATCGAGTTCAGCGTAGTCATCGCCACCGCACAGTTCGCGGATGATCCTACGGCACGGAATTCGAATTTGTTTCCGGTGAACGCAAACGGCGAGGTACGGTTACGGTCGGTATTGTCAAGCAATACATCCGGAATTTTACCCACTACGTTCAATTTCAGGTCGGTCTTCTCTTCTGGTGAGAGTTTACCGTTCGACACGCCTTCCAACTCTGCCAATACCTTGGTCAATTGCTGGCCGATGAATACGGAAATGATGGCCGGTGGCGCTTCGTTGGCGCCCAGACGGTGGTCGTTGCTGGCCGATGCGATCGACGCACGAAGCAATTCTTCGTAGGTGTACACCGCTTTGATCGTATTGATAAAGAACGTAAGGAATTGCAGATTGCTCATCGGGGTTTTGCCCGGAGCCAACAGGTTCACGCCCGTATCGGTCGCCATTGACCAGTTGTTGTGCTTCCCGGAACCGTTCACGCCCTGGAACGGTTTCTCGTGCAACAATACACGGAAATCGTGGCGCTCGGCGACTTTCGACATAATATCCATCAACAGCGCATTGTGGTCGACGGCCAGGTTGGTTTCCTCAAAAATCGGTGCCAACTCGAATTGGTTCGGTGCCACCTCGTTGTGACGCGTCTTTACCGGAATACCCAGCAACATACATTCGTTCTCGAGGTCACGCATGTAGTTGAGTACACGTGTTGGGATCGAACCGAAATAATGGTCCTCTAACTGCTGTCCTTTTGCCGACGCGTGTCCGAGCAGCGTACGTCCCGTCAACACGATATCCGGACGTGAATTGGCCAACGCTTTGTCAATGAGGAAGTACTCTTGCTCCCATCCCAGCGTCGGGGTCACCTTTTTCACGTTTTTGTCAAAGTAACGTGCCACTTCGGTAGCCGCATCATCGATGGCATTGAGGGCACGGAGCAGCGGCGCTTTGTTGTCAAGCGCTTCACCGGTGTAGGATACGAACACGGTAGGGATGCAAAGCGTCGTGCCATAAATGAACGCCGGCGACGTCGGATCCCATGCGGTATAGCCACGAGCTTCGAACGTGTTACGGATACCCCCGTTCGGGAAGCTCGACGCATCAGGCTCTTGTTGTACCAATTGGCCACCACCGAACTTCTCAACCGGGTCGCTGCCATCAAACGACGTTTCGAAAAACGCATCGTGCTTTTCAGCAGTAGCGCCGGTGAGCGGCTGGAACCAGTGGGTGTAGTGGGTGACGCCTTTCGACAACGCCCATTCCTTCATACCCATGGCGATATACTCGGCGATTTTACGGTCAATCTTCGTTCCGTGCAGGATCGCGCTCTGCACCGCCTGGTATCCTTCTTTTGTGAGGAATTGTCGCATTGCCTTATCATTGAATACATTGCTTCCAAAGATGACGGATTTCTTGTCGAGTTCCTCGACCTTAACCGGCTTGCGGTTGGCGGTTTCCTGGAGGGCCTGAAAACGGAAAGTTGACATAAAGTTTGAGTTTTTTTGTTATACCTATAAAAAAGATAGGGCAAAAATAAGAAAATAGTAGAATCAGAACACATATACCCCTAAAATTTTTAGGGGTGTAAAGCTATTTTATAAACAATTTATTGTCGAAACGTCTCAAACGAGGGGTACCTCTCTCCTTGAGAAATAAAAAAAGGGGCCGAAGCCCCTTGATTTTCATTCGTGCATCCATTTAGTTGATACGCTTTACGTTGCTATCGTCGATGCCGTAGAACTGCATCACGGCGTTGTAGTCATTATAGTCTACCGCGCGACGGTTGGCGAAATAACCCGGAATCACGACGATACGAAACGTTTGGTCGTTGATGAACTCGGGTGTAGTCGCTACATCGAAGGTTCCTCCTGCGTAAATAAAGAAGTCTTTTTTGCTGAAGTCAAAATCGTAGTCCAACTCTCCCTCCTCCAAAAACAGCGTACGCGGAATGAGTTGCCATACCGGCACCGTCTCGCCATTGCTGTTGAAGGTATCCGTCAGACGGTAAATCAGGACGGTTTCTTCGTCATAGAGGTCGCCTCCAATCAGGTCAACCCACTGGCGGTTGATCACATATTCGCCGTTCGAAAGGGTAAAATCCACATTAAAAAGTTCGTATACCAGGCTATCCGGCCCCGCAGGTCCTGCAGGACCCCGTTCGCCTTCACAGCTTTGGAACACCGTGGCGCCGGCAAATACGGTAAGTAGTAACAGTAGTCGTTTCATG
>DATGXZ010000410.1:0-2888 GCA_035298445.1 Flavobacterium sp. | reverse complement strand
ACCCGAAATCATGGTCGCGGCCGAAGGCGGTTGAGCTGGCCTTTTCGATGAGTTCACGAAATACCTTTTGCTGGCTGGCGACCGGTGCGGAGGCCCATCGGCGGGTTTGCCGGTCGACCATCGCGGCGAACCATTTGGCGGCGGTTGATTTAAACGACATAGGGCTTATTCAAATTCGATGAATTGGGTGGGGTCGATGGGATAGCCGTCTTTCCAGAGTTCGAAGTGCAGTTGCGTACCGCCTTGTCCGTGCGTATTGTTTCCGGCGGCACCGATCACTTCCCCGGTGCGAACGATATCCCCCTCCGATTGCGACAACGAGGCGCAGTTCTTATACACACTGATCACACCATCGCGGTGGCGGATGACGGCAACGTAGCCCGAAGCGGGTGTCCATTCAGCAAAGATGACGGTACCGTTGGCCACTGACTTCACCGGCGTGTCTTTGGTGACGGCGATATCCACCGCATAATGGCGGCGTGCGGCTTGGTAGCCTTGGGTAATCTGGCCCTTGACAGGTGCAAAAAGCACAAGACCTCCCATGGGTTTGGCCTGTTCAAAAAGGTTGTATTTGTCTTCCTGTTCGACAGCACGCCGCAGCGATTGCTCGGCTTCGGATGCGGCGGGTACGTCCTGGTCGGCGGTTGCCGTTACGGTAATCGAATCTTTACTCAAACGAGGGTAATCGATGTCGTTCGTCAGCACTTTTCGGATGGAAGCGATATAGGCTTCGTTCTTGCGGATTGCCTGGTCAAGTGAATCCGATTTCAGGGCCAGGTCAGTGGCCGATTCGCGAAGCCCTGGCGTGGCGTAACCCGGGATATACTCGCGCAGCGGCGTAAAGGCAATGATCAGGGTCGTAAAGAAGATGATCAGCACCGTTCCGATGGTGACGACGACAAAGACATTCATGAGGGTGAGGCGCAACGAGAAAATCTCCGCAAAGGTGTCCTCATTGAGGATCACCAGCCGGTTCTTCGTAAAAAGCCGTTTCTTGAGTTGCTGTCGTTTGTGTCGTTTCTCGGCCATGGCGAATCGGGATGCGCAAAGATAGGCAAGCACGGCGCACGACCGTAAATTTATCACAATTCGGCGTTCCGTCCTTGTTGTTTTCGTTATATTTGTTGACAGCTTAAAGCCAAGAACATGTCTGCACTTACCGTTTTGTTAGGCGAATTCGGAGTCAAGGAAATCCTGCTGATCGTCGTGGTGATCCTGTTGCTTTTCGGTGGAAAGAAAATTCCGGAATTGATGCGCGGACTCGGCTCCGGCGTGAAGGAATTCAAAAACGCCGCGAAAGACGAAGCCAAACCGGTGTCAACCGACCCGCTTGCGCCCACCTCGCCGCTCACGCCGCCGCCTTCCCCTACATCTGAATTGCCTGAAAAAGACAACCCTTCGGCGTAATTTTAGCGAAAACCCTGCCGTTTTCGGATTTCGTCCCTATCTTTGCGCACTTTTAATTGTGAAATCATGATTGCAATGCACCTATTGTTGGGCGAATTCGGGGTCAAGGAAATCCTGCTGATCGTCGTGGTCATCCTGTTGCTTTTCGGCGGAAAGAAAATTCCGGAACTGATGAAAGGCCTCGGATCCGGCGTCAAGGAATTCAAAAACGCCGCGAAAGACGACAGCACAGCCAAACAGGAAGAAGCGAAATAACTACTTTCGAAAATATGTAAACCGGACAGTCGTCCGGTTTTTTTTGCTAGATAACCATCGTCAACCCAATCCGTTTCCGTGCCTCATCTACGTCGAGCACTTTGACCTGCACGTGTTGGTGGAGTTTCACGACTTCATTGACATCCGATACGAAGCCGGCTTTGAGTTGGGAGATGTGCACCAGGCCGCTTTCCTTGATGCCGATATCCACAAAACAGCCAAAGGCGGTGATGTTGTTTACGATACCCGGCAACACCATCCCCGGGCGCAGATCGGCCATCGAACGGATGCTGTCGTCGAACGAAAAAACGGCCGCCGCCTGACGCGGATCAAGCCCGGGTTTCTCCAATTCCTTTACAATATCCTTCAACGCCAAAACACCTACTGTTTCGGTCGCATACTTTTCAGGCTGTATCTGTGAAATACGGTCTTTCTTTCCCACCAGGTCAGTCACGGAAAGGCCGTGGTCTTTCGCCATCTTTTCCACTATGGCGTAGGCTTCCGGATGCACGGCCGAATTATCAAGTGGGTTGCGCGCTCCGCGTATCCGCATAAAGGCCGCACCCTGCTGGAAGGCTTTGTCGCCCAATCGGGGCACTTTTTTCAGTTGCGCCCGGCTTTCAAACGGGCCGTTCTCGGCGCGGTATGCCACGATATTCTCGGCCAGCTTCTCCCCTATCCCGCTCACATAACTCAGTAAGTGTTTACTGGCCGTGTTGACGTTCACCCCAACCGCGTTCACACAGCGCATCACCACAGCATCGAGTTCCTCTTTGAGTTTGGATTGATCGACATCGTGCTGGTACTGCCCCACTCCTATCGCTTTTGGGTCAATCTTGACGAGCTCCGCTAAAGGGTCTGACAGGCGTCGCCCGATGGATACTGCGCCCCGCACCGTCACGTCGTATTGCGGAAATTCGTCCCGCGCCACTTTCGACGCGGAATAAACCGACGCGCCGGCTTCGCTTACCACAAATACCTGCAGCGACTTGTCAAAGGCAATCTTCTTGATGAACTGCTCGGTCTCGCGCGAGGCGGTCCCGTTGCCGATCGCGATCGCATCGATTTTATAGGCATTGGCCATCGAACGTACTTTCTTCATCGCCAATTGTAAATCGGATTGGGGAGGATGTGGGAAAATCGTTTCGTTATACAACAAATCCCCTTTCTCATCGAGGCACACGACCTTGCAGCCACTGCGGAAACCCGGGTCGATACCCATGATG
>DATGXZ010000409.1:0-1677 GCA_035298445.1 Flavobacterium sp. | reverse complement strand
GGAAAGCGTATGATGTTCGGCTTGAGTTTGTTGATATTGTCGATGAGCGCGTTATCGGTCACCATCTTTCCCGACCATAGGTTGGCATTGTTGCCGTAGATCGAGGCCGGAATCTTCGTCAGCACCTTGGCATAGTCGATGGTAACGGTAGCAGTTGTGGTGGTAGGCACATTACCTTCCGTAAACGCCACAGGTGACGTATAGGTTTTGGGCGTCCAGGTATCAAGGAAAAAGCCGGTGGTCGCCGCAACCTCGGGATCAACCTGGGGCTGGAGTTCAACGTCGGTACCGTTATCGGCTTCGACTGATTTATCACAGGATACGAGCAGTAGGGAAGACGCGAGCAGCGCGTGCAAAACGAGTGTTTTCATAGGAGGTGCGGACATTAGGCCGGAATACTTGTTTTTGTTGGTATTCACAGAACCCGTTCTCCGCAAATATATCGTTTGCGTATTCCCTTCGACAATACTATTTTATCATTGAAGCATCGGAAATTGGCGATTGTCGGCGGGAACTTCGTAGCAATGACGAACGAAATAGGACGGTAATTACATCTCGTTCCGTTCGTGTCCGGTCGATTGTTCGACGATTTCCCGTAACACTTTATCAAGTTGTTCCGCCGAGACGCTGATATAATCGAGGTATTCGTCTGCTGATCCGCCGGTCGCCTTTTGGTCGCGGTAGAGACGGAGAAAGCCCAGTAGGTTGGCCAACGGCGCGCGGACCATGTGCGACTGCCGCCAGGCGATTTCGCGAAGGGCACGGTCCTGCGACTCTATTTTATGCATACGATCGAGCGTTTGTGTAAGGTCGGTCATGGCGCCTACCGCACGCTTGACGCGGCCTTTCTCGTCGCGGATGAAGAAGCCGCGGTGTTGTACGAGGGCAGTTTCACCGTCGGCTTTCAGGAAACGGAATTCGGCGTTGAACCGTTCGCGTGCCGGATCCCGGATGGCGTCTTTCAGGTCGTGCAGAATACGTTCACGGTCGTCGGGATGGATGTTCTCTGTCCAAAAGTCACGTTCCTCATCCAGGTTGAACCCAAAAATGGTTTCGAATCCTTCGCCCCACAGTACCTTCCCCGTGGAAACATCCCAATCGATGATGGCCTCTACGGTGGCGCGTGCCAACAGTTTGAAGCGCTCGTTGCTTTCCCACACCTGCTGCTCCTGCAGTTTACGCCGGGTAATATCAAGGGCGATGCCTTCGAGTCGCATGGGGGTGCCGTTTTCGTCGCGGGTGAGGTATAATCGTTCCAGTATCCACTTCGTTTCCCCTTCGCTGGTAATGATTCGCCTTTCATATTCGCGGAAACCGTCTTCGGCGAAATACTGCAATTCGAGATCGAAAACCTCGTCGGGGTGGAAGACCGAACGAAGGTTGTCAAGCGTAGGGCTAAACACGTCCGGGTCGCGACCCACGATGTGATACATCTCCTCCGACCATTCTATTTTGTTGTGTACGAGATCGTTCGTCCAGTAACCGAGCCCGGCAATGGCACCCGCCCGTTGCAAACGCTCATTCGAATCGGCCAGCCGCTGCTGCTGGGCCATTTCCGCAGTCACATCGACCGCCGAGGCGAGTTGTACGCGTCGTCCGTTCCAGAGCACGAAGGATGTTTTCACCTTGACATAGATAATCTCGCCGTTCTTTTTCAAATGGCGCACCGGACGGGGG
>DATGXZ010000408.1:0-2190 GCA_035298445.1 Flavobacterium sp. | reverse complement strand
CCTACCGTCGGCATGGCCATGGCGCCAAAAAGCGCCGTGTATACGAGTCCACACGGTAGGGCACCGTTGAACATCCCCATCGCAAAAAAAGCGGAAAATGACCGTTTCTTATACACCTGCATCGACTGGCTGCGCCATCTTGCCGTCAGGTTATACAGCGGTCGCAAGAGGGCATAACGTAAAAGGGTCTTTTCAGGGAGAATCGCCGCCAGTAGCATGACCGTTCCGGCGATAATGGAAAGCCGTTGTTGCAAACCGGCCAGGTAGAGGGTTTTACCCAGTAATCCGAAGAGGAGCCCGATGGTGGCATACACCGAGATCCGTCCGATATGGTACACGATAATTTGCGCCGCTTTTCGGGTCGTGCTGTTCCGGTCAACCGGCAATAGCAGTGCGATGGGCCCGCACATCCCCACACAATGGAGACTGCTCAGGAGTCCGAAAAGCAGGGCAGCCGTCCACATTATCGGTACAATTGTTCTTTTATGACATAGGATTTTCCGTCTGACACCCATTCCAGGGTAATGTCCCAACGGCCGCCGACAAGACGGTTTTCAGGTATGAGCAGAGCGTTTCCCGACAACACAAGAGGAACCGTGAAGTCGAGATTCTTGTCAGACGGCCTGTAGAGGGACACTGTGCCTTTTGCGACGGGACATAGCGCGGCAGGAAATACGATTTCAATGCCCGACGCGGTATTTTTCAATTGGGGTTCTTCTGGTAACCCCTGGACATTGGTACGGGCGTCATACTCTTCGCTATACCGCTGGTCTTTTTTATAGTATTCCTCAGTCACCAATTCGCTGTTATACTGCGGCTGTGTCTGCACGCGGTAGAGAAACGAAAAGATAAAGACGATAAACAACAGGAAGGCAGCTACGATACCCATTCCCCAATTCCATGTTTTCATACGTGTGGCTTTTTAGTTGAATTCCCGCGGTCCGAGGAAGTTTGTTTTCTCTTTATCGACCAATTGGCCACCGCTGTATACGCCGATAATGATCTTTTCTTTGTCTCCAGACAATTCCGTTTCCGGGATTACGATGAACATCGTACCGCTCACGGTCGCCTCCGGTTTCAGCTTCTTGGGACGGTCGCCTACCAGTTTGATTGTCCCCTTATGGGAGAGCAAACGGAAGCTAACCTCCGGAATCGTCTCGAGCCGCTTGTTCATCACCCGCCAGGTATACACATTACTGATACTGTCGCCTTTGTGCTGGTAGAGTTGTCCGGGCAGTCGCAGTATCATCGTATCGATAGACGACCTCAGGAAAAGTAATCCGGCGAAGACCCCGAATAAAATCACAAGAACCGCCGTATAGCCTTTCATCCGAAGCGTAAACCGGAACGGTTCCTTCTTCTCGATTTCGTCGGCTGTTGCATAGCGAATGAGTCCTTTTTCCAATCCCACGCTGCTCATCATACTGTTGCAGACGTCGATGCAGGCGGTACAGTTCGTACATTCCAACTGCACGCCGTGACGAATGTCAATACCAGTCGGACACACCACCACGCATTGGTTGCAATCAATGCAATCGCCTTTCCCCGACGCGGCCCGGTCTTCCGATTTGTTGAACTTGGCCCGGCCCTTCTCTTTCTCGCCGCGTACAAAATCGTAAGCTACGTTTATCGACTTACGGTCGAGTAACACACCCTGAAGACGGCCATACGGACAGGCGATCAGGCAGACCTGTTCGCGGAACGACGCGAAGATGAAATAGAATACGCCGGTGAAGATCAACAACGCGATCAGGGTTCCGGCATGCGCCGAAGGTCCCTCCCACACCATGAGTTTCAAGGCATCGCTACCAATCAGATAGGCAAGGAAAACATTGGCTACCAGAAATGAAATCACGAAAAACGCGAACCATTTTAGCACCCTTTTCCGAATCTTTTCAGCGTTCCACGCCTGCTTGTCGAGCCGGATCTGGGCACCGCGATCGCCGTCGATCCAATATTCGATGCGGCGGAACACCATTTCCATGAAGATGGTCTGCGGACAGATCCATCCGCAGAAAATACGCCCGTAGATCACGGTAAAAAGCGCTACGAAGATGACCATGATGATCATCGTAAGCACGAAGAGGTAGAAATCCTGTGGCCAGAACGGGAACCCGAAGATGTTGAAACGCCGTTCGAGCACGTTGAACATCATGAATTGGTGCCCTTTTATCTTAAGGAAGGGGAAAG
>DATGXZ010000407.1:0-3540 GCA_035298445.1 Flavobacterium sp. | reverse complement strand
GTTTTAGGCAACAAGGCATACAGCCAGCCCAAAAGGCCCATCGCGACAATGTTTTTGATAATGGCTTCCACCGGTGTCATCGGCAGCAATTCGCCGAAGCAGCCGCAGTTACCGCCATTTCCGAAGACATAGGTTTGAATGGTAAGGTGCACGACAAAAACCAGGAGCAGGAGGAACGTCGCCGGCACTACCAGCGTCCGCAGGAAATTCCGTTGCAACAACAACACCCCGAGGGCAAACTCGATACCGATCAGCGTCCGCGAAAAATACCGCGCCACGTCCTCGGTGAACCCCATCGGGTACAATTGCTTCACCTCAAAGGTCGATATTGCAAAATAGGGCGAGGGGTAGAGCTTCGCTACCGCCGATACCAGAAACAGCAACGCCACTATAATTCGTAATACCCAGGCAATGTCCTGTTTTTTCATATTTTATTTCCTTTTAAGCCCACTCAAAACTCATAACTCAACACTCAAACCTTCAAACCTCTTCTCCCATCAAAATCAACGCAAACACTGCATAATTGATCATATCCTGATAATTTGCATCAATGCCTTCCGACACCAGTGTTTTGCCTTTGTTGTCTTCGATTTGCTTTACCCGCAGCAGTTTCTGCAGGATGAGGTCGGTGAGGGAACTGATCCGCATCTCGCGCCAGGCCTCGCCGTAATCGTGGTTCTTGGCCTCCATCAGTTTTTTGGTCACATGGATTTTTTCATCGTACAAAGCCGACGCCCGTTCCGTGTCAAGATCCGGTTGGTCTACCACACCCAGTTCCAGTTGGATCAGCGCCATAACCGAATAATTGATGATGCCGATGAACTCGCTCGCCTCGCCTTCGTCGACTTTCCGGACCGCATTTTCCTGCAGGCTCCGGATGCGTTGCGCTTTGATAAAAATCTGGTCGGTCAGCGAGGGCAACCGCAGGATACGCCAGGCGCTTCCGTAGTCGGTCATCTTGTTCACGAACAGGCTGCGGCAGCGTGCGATTACCTTGTCATAGGCAACAGTGGTTGGAACCATTCTGTATCTTTGTGTTTTCGAATCCCAAAAATACGGAAACCCGAAGGATTACGAAAACCTCCATCAACCGTTAACAACTCGTTATGACGATTAACTGCCGCGGACGCCTCGTCGACCTTTCGACCCCCCGGGTTATGGGCATCCTCAACATCACGCCCGATTCGTTCTACGACGGCAGCCGCCACCAGTCGATGGATGCCGTGCTGACACAGGCCGGGCGCATGCTCGAAGAAGGCGCGGATTTTCTGGATATCGGCGGCTACTCCACACGGCCGGGAGCAACCGACATTTCCGTGTCAGAAGAACGCGACCGTGTAGTGCCGGTCATCGAAGCCCTCGCAGCCACTTTCCCCGACGCCCTTTTGTCGATCGATACCTTTCGGGCCGAAGTAGCCCAGGCAGCAGTAGCCGCCGGAGCGACGATGGTCAATGACGTGTCGGCCGGGCAACTCGATGCCGACATGCTCAAAACCGTAGCCAACTTGCGGGTTCCGTATGTGATGATGCACATGCGCGGTACACCCCAAACGATGGCCACGTTAACCGATTACGATGATATCGTGGGCGATATACTCCACTATTTCTCCGAACGTATCGCTACCGCCCGCGCCCTCGGCATTAGCGACCTCATACTCGACCCGGGCTTCGGATTCGCCAAGACCATCGCACAGAATTTCGAGTTGCTGCGCCGCTTGGAGGAATTTCAGGTGGCGGGTTTGCCGCTGCTCTGCGGACTCTCCCGCAAATCGACCATCTATAAAACATTGGGAGGTACAGCCGAGGAAGCACTCAACGGCACCACTGTGCTCAATACCATCGCGCTCCGAAATGGTGCCCACATCCTGAGGGTACACGATGTGAAGGAAGCGGTGGAAGTGGTTCGATTGGTGGAAGCGACGCGCGCCGGTCAGGAGTGGTGATAGGGTTCGCCTTTCAGGATGGTAAAGGCACGGTAGACCTGCTCAACGAAAAAGAGGCGCACCATCTGGTGGGAAAACGTCATCGCTGACAGCGACAGCATCCCGTTGGCCCGACGGTAGACCGTCTCCGAAAAGCCGTAAGGCCCACCGATGACGAAAACCAGCGTCCGCACGCCGGCATTCATCCGCTTTTGCAGTTCTTCCGAAAACCCCACGCTTGAGAACGACTTGCCGCGTTCGTCGAGCAATACAAGATGGTCGGATGATTGGAGTTTCGCCAGTATCGCCTCGCCTTCCTTTTCCTTTTGCTGGGCTTCCGACAGGTTTTTGGCGTTCTTGATATCCGGAAGGATCTCGAGGTCGAAGCGTACATAAAACGACAGCCGTTTCACATACTCGTCAATCAGGGCGAGCAGGTGCTTGTCGTCGGTCTTGCCAATGGCGATAAGGCGGATGTTCATGATTTTCTCGTCGGCGTGCCCGGCAAATGTCCGCAAAAATCATGAACTTGCGGCGAATTTTCATCTAATGCCGCGCTACACCGACATGCTGGGCCGTGACCTGTACCTCGACGCAACACCGCGCCGGATCGTGTCACTGGTACCCTCGCAAACCGAACTCCTTTACGAACTCGGACTCGAAGACCGCATTGTCGGCATCACCAAGTTCTGCGTACACCCGTTTCACTTCAAATCGGTGAAGAAGGTGGTGGGCGGTACCAAAAACGTCCGGATTGAAAAAGTCGCGGCCCTGTCGCCCGACCTCATTGTCTGCAACAAAGAAGAGAATACCGAAGAGATGGTCGAAGCGCTCTCCGCCATTGCCCCCGTGTGGGTATCCGACGTGGCCTCGCTCGACGACAACTACCGCCTCATACAGGCCTTTGGCGAACTGTTCAACTGCCGGGTAGAGGCGCGCAAATGGGAAGACAAGATCCGGTTTGCTGCCACCGACTTCGAACGGTTCATGGCGGAGGTGCCCGAACGTAAAGCGGCCTATTTTATATGGAAAGAACCCTGGATGGCGGCCGGAGGCGGCACCTTTATCCACGACATGATGAAGCTGAACCGCTTTACCAACATCTACGGCGAACGCGAACGCTACCCGGAAGTCATCGTACCCCGCATCCGGCTCGAAGGCGACCCGGAACTGGTGCTGCTTTCGTCGGAACCATATCCGTTCAAAGACGAAGATGCCTTTGAGATCGGGCGACGTACCCACCACGCCAAAACCATTTTTGTCGACGGGGAAATGTTTTCCTGGTACGGGTCGCGGCCACTGCGGGCATTTGCGTACTTCCGGCAATTGCAGGAGCGGTTGGGGTGATGAACATCAGAAGGTCAATATAGTTAGCGGCTGGAGCGAAAAACGGTCAAATTACGAGTAGGTTGCCATCGGTTTCGCTCTTACGAATGCGCCCATCTTGTTTTATTAATCAGGAAATTTAACGAATGCCGGAACAGTTGGTTCTTGAAGCCAAGAAGCGAATGGTATCCGAACACGTTTTAGGGCTTGGCCATCTGTTGGGCCACTTCATCGTATGCTTTTACCAAATCTTCCTGATACGAGTTGTCCGCATGGTAAATAAGACTTGTGT
>DATGXZ010000406.1:0-6082 GCA_035298445.1 Flavobacterium sp. | reverse complement strand
TTATACAAATACTCCGACAACTCTCTGTAATCCGGATCTACCCAGTTAATTTCTTCCTCTTTTTTATACAGTAGAAACATGTCGTTTATAGAAAATGTTTCAATAATACGCCGGCCTTCAACAGGAAGAGAGACGATCGGAAGCCCTTGTTTTTTGCGCTCCACCACCTCCCACAAGCTTATCACTTCCTTGTCTAATTTTCCGTTTTGTTGCTCAAAAATTACCACATGGTGATTGTTCCGCGGATTTACAAATAGGTTAGTGTCCCTTCGTACCTGCTTTGCTTTATTCATCGTTTCTTTCATCCGTACTTTTAGGATGGGTACGGGCGATCCGTTTTTATTGGGCAGAAAAAGTTGGGGAATACGTTTTCCGTCATCTTGTGTTGTAAAGAAAGTGGTAGACGGGATGGTATCATTTGTGAATCCACCCAATTCCTGCACCCGCTTCAAAATCAATTCACGTATGGTGCTGTCTACAACATTATCAATGTGTTTTTTGGATTTGATCGTTTCAACACCTTTTCGGATATGGTAGGTTTCGTTCTCTGATCCGGGCGGTTTCCGTCGCCCATAACTAAATTCCTTATGCAACTGCCCCCGGGCAGCGATGCCTTTATTGATGTACGTCTTTCCATTCTTGTGCGTGACGTGATGGCGTACCGTAATGGTTTTTAGCAATTGTCGGTGCGATACCAACAGGCTTTCCGTTGCACGTTCCGCATCAAAACGAAAGGAGGGCCAGGGCAATGGAAACTCTCTCAAATCATACGAGCGGTTGTAACTATTCCACCGCGAAAGTTCCTGTAAGTGCGCCACCCTGCCACATGCCACTACCAGGGCATCAATCGCGTGATGGCGATGATCCCCCCGGTTCTTCGTATTGGCCTCGTTCAGGATGTTGTCGAGCCCCCACTTCTGGCGCAGGTTCGCAGTCATTTGTCCTGGCAATACCGTCACTTTGGAACAAACCTGAGTTAGATAATTTTTCGCTTCACGGCTGATGTATCTTGTGTCGTTTAATTGTCTGGAAGCAAAGTCGTCGTCAAATTGCTGCTGCACAAATCGCTGGAACTTTTTGTACGCGTTTGGATATTCTTTCGTATCCGAAAAGAGCTTAAGGGCCCGTTCTTTTACGGCTGACCAATTCTGCTCGTCGCCACCATAAAACTCATACGGAGTGCGGTCGCCCTTCCGACGATTTTCGTCAGTATAGCAAAGGGTTTTGTTAAGAAAACTGTCATTCAGAGATCGGCTCCAAGGGTGGATGTGCTCGATCTGTACCTCGCCCGAAAAAAGCTTGTGCAACGGAATGGGCTGTCCGGTGTAAGGACAGGTGTTTTTGCATTCCTCCCATAATTTATAAAGCAACATATTAGTATGGGTAATACGCTGCCCCTCTTCCAGCAAGCGTTTTTTCACCCGGTCATTCTCCCGTTCCAGGCGCTGCTGTTCATTTCGCATTTTATTGCGTTGCATCCGGGAAGCTTTGAGGTCTCTGGCCATTTCAATTTTGATCTCGTCTAAAGGCCCATAGTCTTTTATCAAAGAGTTGATAAGTGTCCTGAGTTCAAATAAGGCCGTAATCACAACAGGGTTCCTGATAGACTGGATCTGTGCATCAGCCTGTTTCCCAGTTGGCAGAAAGTCCCTTATTTCAGAAACCTGTATAGAGGCAGAATGGTGATAAAGCCTGCGGGAAGGGGTTTCGGTAACACCAAACTCCTTCTCGAGCATATTTCTGATAGCTCCAATAAATCCACCCTTTATCCGGGTGCTTATAATATCAGGTACATTGTCGGTAAGGAAACGCTTTTGTTCTTCTGTTAAATCGTCCCATCTGGTTCCGAAAACATTTCGAATACCACCCAGAACTACCGCGGTATCGTATGTAAATCCCTGTTTTAGGAAAGGGAGTATGTGTTGGATGGCTTTTCGGCTCAGGCTACCATAAGTGTCTTTTAAATGGAAGTCAGCGATGGCATCTGCTTTTGAAGCATCGAATTGCCAATGGTTCATCGCATATTCTTTAAGTCGGGTTTTGCTGTCAAAAAAATACAGGATGTGCCAAATGTCTTCCTGTTCTTTTTCCGAAAACGAAAACCAACTTTCGCCGAAGAATTTCTTACTCGAAAGGTTTGAGATAGTATGTGTACCCGTTATTTTGTCTTGGTCTTTATAATTAAACTTGAACTGTGCACTTTCCCGGCCAAGTAATTTTCGCACACGACTGAAGTCACATTTCTCAGTTCTCAACAGGAATTGCGCCACTTTTTCGCGTTCATCCTCAGTCAACTTCACTCCGTTGCACTCAACAGTATTCACCCATTGATAAACAGAGAACAATTCATAGGCAATGGCGCTTTTAGGACATTTTGTTTTGGAAGGCTCAAACGTACACTTGCCAACCAGGGTCTTTTGTGACTTCAAAGGCCGTTGGTGAAAGAGTACCCCGTCCGACGGATCACCGTCATGCTTCCGTCCGCCGATCTGTTGTCGTAGCGTATCAGATAGGCTCGTATTCAGCGATGATTGGAAGGCCCATATCCTGTCAAATTCCTCCGTATACATCTCACGAGTGGTGTATCGGTTCCTGACGCGCACTAAACCATCCGTAAAGGGTTCATTACTTTTTGGGAGTATGCTGTACAAATAACCCCCTAACGTGTTATCCTGAATTTGGGCAATGGTTTCGTCTATACCGGTTTTCCCTTCTTTGATGACACCTTTAAAAATGGCACCGTCCGCTTTTCCACCTTTTCGACTGTTACTTTGGAACCCGCGCCGCTGTATCAGGTGGTAGAAAATCCGGCCCAACTCCATAGGCGAAAGCGCATCTTTCAATGCCCGACATCGCAATTCATAGGGATTGAGCGCAAACCATTCACGTAATGTATCTGACGGAAATTTTTTAAGGCTTTTCCAGTCCTCAAAGTCAGAAGAGGTAAGCGGGCACATCCCGTTTTCCGACAATAGTTTTAAGAGTACTTTTTTCCTAAGGCGCCTCCGGAAGTGTTGTCTTCGAACACCTCTCGCGCCTGTCCGGGCGGCGTTTTTGGATATTTCCCCTTCACCATCACCTAAATTTTCTACGCCCATAGGGAAGATTCGGCATCCTATGCCAATGATAGCCGACGGCTCGGTATTAATTAACGCCCAACCGATAGAGTTGGTGCCCAGGTCAAGTCCTAATGTCTTTGCCATATTCGTATTTTTTAAATCAGCATTTTGATAAATTAGTCCAGTTTATTATCTTCGTATCAGATTAAATATCCTAATCTTTTAATCTTATCACAACAAGGCTATATGCCGTAGGTGAAAACCTTCCGTCCTGCTTCGGTAGGACTTTTTTTTTGTCGTCAATTTGCTATTTAAAAAGCTAATTTGCAATACGTATTTCTACGTGTTCCTAAGCGCCGCAAAATTTTCCCTAATTGTGTCAATAGGTCACACAATGTAGCGGTAATGATTCGTTTTAGTGTACGGTTTCCCGTAAACATCAATTCGGAACACGCGGCACCTTTTGCTGGAAAACTAAATCCAATAGTCATACGCTCCGGATTTTCGATTATGCTAACCATCGAAGTATGGACAGAATTTGTGTAGATATAAAGGATTTATTTAGTAATCTGTATAGTTATTTTAGGACGGGTCATAAAGCGTAGATAAAGCCTAGATAAAGCGTAGATAATGCGTATCAATGTGACAGATTTCTAAAATGCAGTGCTTTATTCGGATGTGGATGGGTAGGTCAAAGTTCGGAGTTGATAGTTCAGAGTTGATGGTTCATAGTTCATAGTTCATGGTTGATAGTTGACAGTTGACGGTTCACGGATACCCAACTCAACACTCAACACTCAAAACTCAAAACTGTTGTTGATAGTTCCCATATCCCCAACTCAAAACTCAAAACCCAAAACCAAAACCCAAAACCCAACACCCGCCTGCTTCCATACCAAATCGCTATCTTTGCGCGTTATTTCAAACGAATGCAATTCGAACTCTTACATAAAGATCCGCAGTCGAAAGCGCGCGCGGGCCGCATCACCACCGATCATGGCACCATTGAGACGCCAATCTTCATGCCCGTGGGTACGGTGGCCTCTGTGAAAGGCGTGCACCAGCGCGAACTTAAAAACGATATCAACCCCGACATCATCCTCGGTAATACCTATCACCTCTATCTCCGACCGCAAACGCCGATACTCGAGGCAGCGGGCGGGCTCCACAAGTTCATGAACTGGGACCGTAATATCCTGACAGATTCCGGCGGCTACCAGGTCTATTCGCTTTCCTCGAACCGGAAGATCAAGGAGGAAGGGGTGAAGTTCAAATCCCACATTGACGGGTCCTATCATGTGTTCACTCCCGAGAATGTAATGGACATACAGCGTTCGATCGGAGCCGACATCATTATGGCGTTCGACGAATGTACACCCTACCCATGCGACTACCGATACGCCCAACGCTCGATGCACATGACGCATCGCTGGCTGGAGCGCTGTATATCGCGACTGGCGGAAACCCCGGTAAAATATGGGTATGAACAGGTTTTGTTCCCCATCGTACAGGGTAGTACCTATAAAGACCTGCGGGCACAATCCGCTGAGTATATCGCCAATACCCAACAACAGGGGAATGCCATCGGCGGCCTCTCAGTAGGGGAGCCGGCAGAGGAAATGTATGCCATGACGGAAGTCGTGTGCGGCATCCTTCCGGAAGACAAACCCCGCTACCTGATGGGTGTCGGTACGCCGATCAATATCCTCGAAAACATTGCCCTCGGCATTGATATGTTCGACTGTGTGATGCCCACCCGAAATGCCCGCAACGGCATGTTGTTTACCGCGCACGGGACGATCAATATCAAGAACCGCAAATGGGCCGACGATTTCTCTCCCGTTGACGAAATGGGGCACACCTTTGTCGACACCGAGTATACAAAGGCGTACCTACGTCACTTGTTCGTAGCCGACGAATACCTGGGCAAGCAGATCGCCACTATTCACAACCTCGGGTTCTATTTGTGGTTGGTGCGGGAAGCCAGAAAGCATATCTTAGCAGGTGATTTCCGGGAGTGGAAAGACAAAATGGTCAAACAAATGGACAAACGATTGTAGTATTGGTCGGTACGATCCGGATAACCGGGTCATCCATCCGCCACATTACGCCAGCCACACGATATGAGCATCATCGATAAATACCTTCTTAAGCGCTATCTCGCCACTTTTGTGGTGATGCTGGGTATGTTTATTCCTATCGGCATCGTAATCGATGTATCCGAAAAGGTCGGACGGATGATCCAGAATAAGGTACCGTTTAAGGAAGTGGCCATATACTACTACGATTTTACGGTTTACTTTGCCAACCTTCTTTTTCCGATCTTCCTGTTTCTTTCCGTCATCTGGTTTACCTCGAAGCTGGCGAATAATACAGAAATCATTGCCATCCTCAGTTCCGGTATTTCCTTTACAAGGTTTCTGCGACCGTATCTGCTCGGCGCGGCCATAGTTTGCGTCATCGCTTTGTTGATGGGCTTCTTTATTGTGCCCAAAGCAAGTGAAGGGTTTAACAATTTCCGGTATATGTACCTCAGGGGAGGAGGTCGTAGCGAAATGCGAAAGACGACCGACGTTTACCAACAATTGTCTGACAACGAGTTCATTCACGTTTCGTCCTTTAACCAGGTATCAAAACTCGGGAGTAATTTTACCTATGAGAAGTTCACCGGTGATCCCGGACACCTGAAACTCCAGGTCAAAATCACCGCCGAACGGATTAAATGGAGTGAGACGCGTGAGAAATACATCCTCAGCAATTACCGAAAACGCACCATCGGCCCCTTTAACGACCGTATTGAAACCGCAGAGAAAAAGGATACGATCTTCAATTTCAAGGCAGAAGATTTAACGCCTACCGTCTATGTTGCAGAAACACTGACCTTAAGTGATCTCTATAAGTTCATCAACAGGGAACGCGAACGGGGCTCGGCAGCCATTAACGTATATTTGGTGGTATTGTATAAAAAGTACAGTATTCCCATCTCGGCCTTCATCCTGACAATCATCGCGGTTGCCGTATCG
>DATGXZ010000405.1:0-10293 GCA_035298445.1 Flavobacterium sp. | reverse complement strand
GTTGAAGGTCTCACCGCGTTGGCCCTTGTGGAATACCAGGTCAATGGCGGCGGCGTGGTCTTCGACATACAACCAATCGCGGGTGTTTTTCCCATCGCCATAGACAGGAAGCGCCTTGCGGTCGATGATATTCTGTATGAATAGCGGGATGAGCTTCTCCGGAAACTGGTTAGGCCCATAGTTATTCGAACAATTCGTGATGATGTAAGGCATCTTATAGGTTTCACCGTAAGCCCTCACAAAATGGTCGGATGAGGCTTTCGATGCCGAATAAGGCGAATTCGGGTCGTAAGCGGTTTCCTCTGTAAAGAGACCGGTATCACCCAGTGTGCCGTAGACTTCGTCGGTGCTGATGTGGTAAAACAGTTTGCCGTCCCAATCGGACTGTGCGACCGCGCGGAAGGCATTCAACAGGTTGACGGTACCCAGCACGTTGGTCTTCACAAAAGCGACCGGATCAGAAATCGAACGGTCGACATGTGACTCCGCCGCAAGGTGGATCACCGCATCAAAACGTTCCGAACGAAAGAGTTCATCCATCGCGGTAGCGTCGTTGATGTCTGCGTGGATAAAACGGTAGTTCGGTTCAGATGCTACATCCGCCAAGTTATCGGGGTTGCCGGCATACGTCAGTGCATCCAGGTTGTAGATTGTATAGGAAGGATAGGTACGCACAAATCGACGCACCACGTGCGATCCGATGAATCCGCTGCCTCCCGTAATAAGAATCTTCAAATTCCGCATCTTAACTGCCGATCGCGTTGAACGTAAATCCTATCGCCGTCATCTTTTCTTTGTCGAGGATATTACGTCCGTCGAACAGGAAAGCCGGCTTTTGCATATTGTCGTAAATACGCTGCCAATCCAGCGTGCGGAATTCATCCCACTCCGTAAGAACGGCAATGGCATGGGCTCCTTTACATACGTCATACGGATCCTTCTGGCTTGTCAGTAAGGCCGCGTTTTCATCGGCACTTCTGGTTCCCAGATAGTCGACATCCGTCAGCATTTGCTGCAGTTTCACCTGCGGATCGTAGACCACTACTTTCGCCTGTTCATTCAACAGGTAATCGGCTACATAGATGGCGGCCGACTCGCGCGTATCGTTGGTATCCTTCTTGAAGGCCCATCCGAGGAAGGCAATTTTCTTGTCGGAAACCGTATTATACAGCGTTTTCACAATGCGCGTCGCGAAGCGTTTTTTCTGGTGGTCATTGAGAATGATGACCTGCTCCCAATAATCTGCAACCGCATGTAATCCGTAGGATTTGGCGATGTATACGAGGTTAAGTATGTCTTTCTGGAAACACGATCCGCCGAAGCCTACGGATGATTTCAGGAACTTGCTTCCGATACGCGAATCCATTCCGATGGCGCGGGCCACTTCGTTTACATTGGCCCCGGTGCTTTCACATAATTCGGAAATCGCGTTGATCGACGACACACGCTGCGCCAGAAAGGCGTTTGCGGTCAATTTGGAAAGCTCCGAACTCCAAACGTTAGTGGTAAGTATGCGCTCCGACGGTACCCAATTACGGTACACATCGGCGAGTGCCTGCACCGCGGCTTGTCCAGAGGGTGTTTCATCCCCTCCGATCAGAACACGGTCTGGCTGGTGAAGGTCTTCGATGGCCGTTCCTTCCGCGAGAAACTCAGGGTTGGAAAGGATTTCAAAGGACACACCGTTTCCGGTAAAGTCGAGTATGCTCTTAATCGCCTCAGCCGTACGCACCGGAAGCGTTGACTTTTCCACCACAATCTTATCGGATGTCGCCACCCGCGCGATCTGGCGGGCGCAAAGCTCGATGTACTTGAGATCCGCCGCCTGTCCTTTTCCTACTCCGTAGGTCTTGGTCGGCGTATTGACCGAGATGAAAATCATCTGTGACTCGGCAATCGCTTTGTCAACATCGGTAGAAAAGAAGAGGTTACGCCCACGTGCTTCCTGCACCGCCTTATCGAGACCGGGCTCATACACCGGAAGGTTATCCGTATTAGGATCGTTCCAGGCATCGATACGGGCCTTGTTCAGGTCAACGACCGTTACTTTAATGTGCGGACATTTCTGTGCGATCACCGCCATGGTCGGGCCGCCTACGTAACCCGCCCCGATACAACAAATGGACGTAATGGATGGAATGCTCATGTTCAGTTATAGTTTGGCATCGGCTTTATCGCCGAGGATCCCTTTAATATCATACAAAACGCTCTCTTTACCGAGCAACTGGTCATAATCGATGGTCGTAAATTCCTTGTGGGCAACTCCTACTACAGCAGCGTCGAACGGTCCGTCCGGAAGTTGTGCCGCCATGTCGAGGCCATACTCGTGGCGCACTTCCTCTACCCCGGCCCACGGGTCGTATACTGTAACCTCAATACCGTATTCTGTAAGGTGATGGATGACGTCTACAATCTTCGTATTACGGACATCCGGGCAATTTTCTTTAAATGTAATGCCCAACATCAGCAGGCGGGCTCCTTTGACAGCGACCCCTTTTCGGATCATCAGCTTGACCACCTGTGAAGCGACGTATTCGCCCATGCTGTCGTTCAGTCGACGGCCTGCCAGGATGATTTCGGGATGGTAACCGGCTTCCTGTGCTTTCTGTGCGAGATAATACGGGTCAACCCCGATACAGTGTCCGCCTACCAGACCCGGACGGAAGGGAAGGAAGTTCCATTTTGTTCCGGCGGCTTCGAGCACGGCATTGGTATCAATCCCCAGCATATTGAAGATCTTTGCCAGTTCGTTTACGAAAGCAATATTGATGTCGCGTTGCGAATTTTCAATGACTTTTGCGGCCTCTGCCACCTTTATGGTCGGTGCCAAATGCGTACCTGCAGTGATTACTGACCGATACAGCTCATTTACTTTTTCGCCTATTTCCGGAGTGGAACCGGCCGTGACTTTTAGAATCTTCTCCACGGTGTGTTCTTTATCTCCAGGGTTGATGCGCTCAGGAGAATATCCGGCAAAAAAGTCGGTGTTGAAGCGTAATCCGCTGATGCGTTCGAGCACGGGTACGCACTCGTCTTCTGTTACGCCTGGGTATACGGTCGACTCATAAATGACGATATCGCCTTTTTTCAAGACCTTACCCACTGTTTCACTTGCTTTGTAAAGCGGCGTGAGGTCAGGTCGGTTATTTTTATCGACCGGGGTCGGAACAGTGACTACGAAATAGGTGCAGTCTTTTATGTCGTCGAGGTTATACGAGCAGAAAAGCCCGGGACCATCTTGTGAGGCAGTTGCCTTCAAGACCGACCGAAGCAGTTCCTCTTCCACTTCCAGCGTGTGGTCTACGCCGGTGTTGACCTCTGATACACGCGCTTTGTTGATGTCAAATCCGACGACGTCGTATTTCGTGGCAAACAATCGTGCCAGGGGTAATCCAACATAACCGAGTCCAATGACCGCAATTTTCATACGTTATTTTTTATTGAAGATGTTGCCAATACCAATTAACCGCTTGTTCGAGTCCTTGTCGCATCGAGAATTGTGGGTCGTACCCCAACAATTGGCGTGCTTTATCGATACTGGCCAGTGAGTGCGGTATGTCACCTGCCCGTTCCGGTCCGTATATAATCGGTACATCGGCAATCGCTGGATCGTAGGCCGACAGGAATTCCTTCAGGTACGCGACAAGATCGTTAAGCGTCGTACGCTCGCCAAAAGCGGTGTTATAGACCGTATTGGCCGCCTCCGGATGATCCGCCAGGATGGCGCGTTCGTTCATCTGGATGACATTATCGATATAGGTGAAATCACGGGAATAGTCGCCCGTGCCATTGATGACAGGACTTTCGTGCTTCATCAGTTGCATGACGAATTTCGGGATCACGGCGGCATACGCACCATTAGGATCCTGGCGTCGCCCGAAAACATTGAAGTAGCGCAAACCGATGGTTTCGATACCGTACGCCCTGCTGAAAATCTCGGCATACAGTTCGTTCACGTATTTGGTGATCGCGTAGGGTGATAACGGCTTTCCGATGATGTGCTCGACTTTTGGCATGTTAGTGGAGTCTCCATAAGTAGAAGAACTCGCGGCATATACAAACCGTTTGACGCCTGCGTCGCGCGCTGCAGTAAGCATGTTGAGAAAACCACTGACGTTTACGTCGTTACTGGTAATCGGGTCTTTTAATGACCGGGGAACAGATCCCAGTGCAGCCTGATGGAGTACGAAATCGGCACCTTCGACCGCTGTGCGGCAATCGTCCATATTGCGGATATCGCCTTCAATGAGCGTAAAACGCCCGCTGGCATGGAGATGTTCAATGTTTTTCCGATGTCCGGTAGCGAAATTATCCAGACAGATCACGCGACACCCTTTTGACACAAAATGGTCGCAAAGATTGGAGCCGATAAAGCCCGCTCCACCCGTAATCGTTATGTTATAGTCCATGCTTTTATTTGTGCGGCAAAGATATTACTATAATCCGAAACCGAGTCCGGGTTGCGAAAAATACGTATATCTACGTAGGGAACAACAGATTTCTTAACGATTTCTTTTCAGTCCGCTCGCCATTTTCTTAACTCTGCCCAGCCAATTAGTGGAAGGCTCTTTTTCGTGATATCCGTTTGAGTAGTTGCCATAACCGTAACCATAGCCATAGTTATAGCCGTAGCCGTAGCCGTAACGCGCCTTTACCTCGAAGCCGTTGAGCACAATACTCACATTTCGCAGTTCCTCACGGCTGTAGCGATTGTTAAGCAAGGTGATCATATCCTTCTTAGTAAAATTCTGTCGTACGATGTACAGTGTGACGTCGGCAAAATGTGCCAACTCGAGGGCATCGGATACCAACCCGACCGGAGGGGTATCAAGGATGATATAATCATAGGTCGCCTTCAGTTCTTCCATCAGGGTAAACATCCGGTCGCTCATGATGAGCTCGGCCGGATTCGGCGGAACGGCTCCTGAGGTAATGACGTCGAGAAACGGCACGTGTGTGTGTTGTAAGACGTTCTTTAGTTCCTTCTCCCCCGATAAATAGTCGACCACTCCCATCTCATTCGCAATATCGAAATCATTGAATATTTTTGGTTTTCTAAGGTCGAAACCAACGATAACGGTCTTTTTTTCGCTCATCGCGAAGACGGTGGCAAGGTTAATCGAGCAGAACGTCTTGCCTTCCCCGCCCACCGACGAGGTCACCATCAGCACGCGGGCACCACCATAGTCTTGTTTACGGAACAGGAACTGCAACGACGAACGGACGGCCCGAAACGACTCTGACAGCGCCGACTTGGGACGCTCAAAAACGGCAAGATTACTTTCAGTGTGTTTCTTCCCCACAATGCCGATAAGAGGCAAACTGGTCAGCTTGGCGAGGTCTTCTGTATTTTGAATTGCGTTGTTGGCAAAGAAGATCCCGAAGATAACAATAAGAGGAATGATAAAGCCTAAAAAAAGCGCCATCACATAGTTTACACTCGTCTTTGGACCTATTAAGCCCCCTCCCGTATCTTTAGCTGCATCTATGAATTTGATATCCGATACGTTTGCGGCCTTCACGATATTGGCTTCCGCCCTTTTTTGAAGGAAACCACTGTAAATCTCATTGTTAAGATTGTACTTTCTCTGTATTTTAAGATAATCCTGCTGATCCTCCGGCAGTTTTCTAAATTCACTTTCCGCCGAACGCATTCGGGCCGATATAAGATTTCGTTCGTCTACCAACGCCGAACGCGCCGCTGCCACATTCTGTAGCAACACACTCTTGACTGCCTCCATTTGACTATCGAAATCCTTGAACATCTTTTCGCTCTTTACTGCGTAGCGCATACGCGAACGTTCCGTTGAAAGCCCGATCAGCTTTCCCACATTCATTACAATATTCGGATCTTCGACACCCGCCACTGATGGCGCAGGGAGCTTCGAAAAATCATTGTTCTCGTCAAGATATTTCCTTAGCTGGTCATAGTAGGCAATCTTTCGCTTCACGCTCTCGAGTTCCACCTCTATGTTAGTCAACTTACCGTTTAGCTCGCTTCCTCCATTTTCTATCTGCCCTACGTTTTTCTCCCGGAGAAACGCCTTTAGTTCGTCACCTGCACCCTTCAGCTTGTCTTCCATTCCACGTAATTGGTCATCAATAAACGCTACTGTATTAGTGGCAAACTGGTTTTTGGCTGCCAGTTGATTGTCACGCAACACCCGTACGGTCGTATTGAGATACCGTACAATTCGCGCCTTGTTGGTTCCGGCCAACGACAACTTCAGGATAGCGGGTGCTTTCGGGTCAATATCTACGTTGATACCCTGGTAGACGCTTACTATTCCATCAAATTCGCTGAACTTCACAAAATAGGTATTACCAGTAAAATAACCGGGATCTTCCGTAAGGCGCAGCGTCCAATCAAGGAAGGGAAGTTGCACGTGCTCGCCCACCCGGTATTTACGAACAAATCCCGATACCGGCACCGCTACGTTAATCGTCTTATTTTCGGCATACCGGATCGCGGTCGCGGTCTCTGATTCGAAACCGATGCGAAGTTCATATATAGTAGGACTCAAAAAGTGGATACTAATTGGCATACCACTGAGCTGGGGTTTACGTTTATCGATCTGCACTTCAAATGGCACTGCACCGTAGGCATCGATCATGTTGTATTTACCTTTAACGAGGTAGCTTATATAAAAGGACAGGGTGTCTACGACCAGTTCATTGTGTGACCTCGACTTTAGAGTGGAGGCGATGTTCTGTACCTTATCCGAAGTTCCGCCCCAGTTAAACACGAGACTTGTGTTAGACGTGAATAGAGGGTTGCTTTCTTCCGTTACTGAGATAGTAGTCTCTAGCGAATATATTCTTTCTTTCCGGATGTTGATCTGATAAGCGATGGTAAAAGCAATTGCCCACGAAAGGAGAAACCACTTCCAATAGCTGAGTGTTTTGATAAGAAAACTCTTGAAGTCAAAACTATTCTGGGATTCGAAAAAAGTGAAATCTTTCGTGTCGAGCATGCTTTAGTTATTTCGAAGTAAAAGTATACCCGTAGTGGCAAGGGATAATAACATGACAATGGTAGAAATAGACTCGATTCCGGTACGTCCGGTTCCCCACGACTTCTGTTTCAGCGGTTTGACATACACATAGTCGTTGGGCTGGAGGTAAAAGTAGGGCGAATTCATGACAGCCGCATCCGTCAGGTCAATCTCCTGTATGTCGGCTCCCTGCGGACGCTGGCGGATGATCACGATGTGGGACCGATCGCCGGTAGTGCTGATATCCCCTGAATTGGCAATGGCTTCCATAACCGTCACCCGCTCCTGATAGAGGGTCTTTGTTCCCGGAACCATTACTTCCCCATTAACCGTAAACCTGAAACCGGCGAGCTTCACCGTTACGAAAATATTGGCCTCCTTATTGAAGTACACTGAAAGTAATTGCTCCTCTACGATTCGCCTGACCTCATCAACCGTTCTTCCCAACACATTGACCTCCCCTAAAATAGGAATACGGATATTACCGTGATCATCGACTGAAAACCCAGTGAAATAAAGGTCATTTGCGGTAGAGGCGCCGCCCTTCTCCCCCTCAATGGGAGTGAACATCGCAACGAACTGGGGATCTAATGACTTTATTGAAATATAAAGCACATCGCTAATCTGAAGGCGATACGGTTGCGAGACGACCGGATTTACGGCGGAAGTGGCCGCAGTCCCCTCTTTTTTCTGCAGGTAAATCAAATCCTCATTGGGAATGCAGGAAGTCATCATCCCTGCGAAAAAAACCAACAGAAACAGCGCTCGATACTTCATGAGGTAGTACAATTAGTGAACAAATATAGACTTTCCCTGCCAAAATCAAAAAGACCATTACGAGGTCCCAAGTGATCGCTCGAAGGGAACACGTTGTAAGATACTTCTTCCCAACGTAACTTCATCGGCAAACTCCAGCTCGTCCCCGACCGAGATTCCTCGGGCAATGGTAGAAAATACGACAGGGTACTCACTCAACTGTCGGTAGATATAAAAATTTGTGGTGTCGCCTTCCATCGTTGGGCTCAGTGCAAATATGACTTCGCTCACACTTCCTGAACGCACCTTCTCTACCAATGATTGTATCTTAAGTTGTCCGGGACCTACCCCGTCAACCGGCGAAATGCGGCCACCCAAAACATGGTAAATCCCCTTGAACTGGCGGGTATTCTCAACTGCCATTACATCCCGTATGTCTTCCACCACACACACCAGCGAATGGTCCCGGCGCTCGTTGGCGCAAATATCACACTGGTTGGTATCCGAAATATTATGGCAATTGTCGCAATAGCGTATCTCGTCCCGCATACGCGAAAGCGCGGCCGACAGGAATTCCGTACGCTCGGCAGGCTGGCGGAGCAGGTGCAACACCAGTCGTAGCGCCGTCCGACGACCAATCCCTGGCAGTTGGGCCATTTCATTGACAGCATTCTCAAGCAGTTTAGATGAAAATTCCATACCGCAAAAATAGGCGTTACATGCCGAAGGCCAATACGGTATTTGGGATATCCTGTCAAGCACCTTGCATATTGTTTGACAGTACAAAAAAAGACAGAAGAAAAAACTCATTCGCTTTGAGAAACCTACCCGTTTTTCTATTTTCGTGACTAGAACGGTTTTTTATGCTGACTGTACAGAAGAAAATCAAGGCACTTACCCGACGCTATGAACTTGCTTTTGAAGCACAACTCGTCCGGGGTCCGCGCCATGCCAGTGAACTCCTTCTTCGCTTTCGCCAGGAGTTGGCCGACGTAGTATCCGGCCGGATGTATGAAATACCCGAACAGGCGGAAGCACTTGTGGCCATCGCCGATGAAGCGGTCGACCACCTTGAAAGCACGCTTCGGAAATCGCGATAGTGAATGAGCCCGGCGCCGGCTTGTTTCAACAGCGTTAATCCGCTATCTTTGCGCTTCCAAATTTGAGGACAATGATCAAAATTACCTTGCCCGACGGATCGGTACGGGAATTCGAAAACGGCGCCACACCCATGGACGTCGCGAAGAGCATCAGTGAAGGTTTGGCGCGGAATGTGATTTCCGCCGCATTCAACGGCACGACCGTCGAAACCGAAACGCCGCTCACCACCGACGGTTCGCTGGTTCTCTATACCTGGAACGACAAGGAAGGTAAAAAGGCGTTCTGGCACTCTACTTCGCACGTGATGGCACAGGCGATGCAGGAACTCTATCCTGGGATCAAGCTTACCATCGGTCCGGCCATCGAAACAGGTTTTTACTATGATGTCGACTTTGGGGAACACAAAATCTCTGATGCCGACTTCAAGAAAATCGAAGACCGCGTGCTGGAGATCGCCCGGGAGAAACACGAGTTCAAAATGCGCGCAGCAAGCAAAGCCGACGCCCTTGCTTTCTACAAAAAGGAAAACAACCCGTATAAAATCGAGTTGATCGAGAACCTGGAAGACGGAACGATCACCTTCTGCGACCACGCGACCTTCACGGATCTTTGCCGTGGCGGACACATCCCGAACACCGGACTCATCAAAGCCATGAAAATCATGAGCGTAGCCGGTGCCTACTGGCGCGGTGACGAGAAGAACAAACAATTGACCCGGGTTTACGGCGTGTCGTTCCCGAAACAGAAAGACCTGACCGATTACCTGGAATTGCTGGAAGAAGCCAAGCGCCGCGACCACCGGAAACTTGGAAAAGAACTGGAGCTTTTTGCGTTTTCGCAGAAAGTGGGACAGGGACTTCCACTCTGGCTGCCAAAAGGTGCCGCCCTTCGCGACCGTCTCGAGCAATTCCTGAAAAAAGCACAAAAAAAAGCGGGTTACGAACAGGTGGTGACGCCACACATCGGGCAGAAAGAACTGTATGTGACCTCCGGACATTACGCGAAATACGGCGCGGATTCCTTCCAGCCCATCCATACTCCGGCGGAAGGAGAGGAATTCCTCCTCAAGCCGATGAACTGTCCGCACCACTGCGAAATATACAACAACAAACCGTGGTCGTATAAGGACCTTCCGAAACGTTATGCCGAATTTGGTACCGTGTATCGATACGAACAATCCGGTGAACTTCATGGCCTTACACGGGTTCGCGGTTTTACGCAGGACGATGCCCACATCTTCTGTACGCCTGAGCAATTGGATGAGGAATTCAAGAAAGTGATCGATCTCGTACTATACGTTTTCGGCTCGCTCGGATTCGAAAACTTCACCGCACAGATTTCACTTCGCGATCAGGAAAACAGGGAAAAATATATCGGTTCAGACGAAAACTGGGAAAAAGCCGAAAACGCCATCATCAATGCAGCACGCGACAAAGGACTC
>DATGXZ010000404.1:0-4512 GCA_035298445.1 Flavobacterium sp. | reverse complement strand
TGCTCATCGGTGAGCAGATGATAGGTCACGTTATCGACCGCACTGACGGTGATTTCGATGGCCACCAGCAGGAAGAAAAAGACAAAGAGGAAAATAGATACGATCGGGAACTTGATAAAAGCGGGGCGATCGCCTGAGTCGATGAAATATTCCAGCGCCCCGAAAACAGTGAAGAAAATAACGGGAATGCGCACATAAATGGGAATCAGCTTTTTCATTGGTCAGCGTTTTGGAGGTTATCGTCGGTCAACGGAATCTGGCTAAGTTGTTGGATCCTTTCGCGGCTGTATGAGATCACCCATACCCCTAATCCGACAAAGAACAGGAAGAAGATCAGTAACGACAGGATCGGATAGATCTCGACTCCTGCGATGGTTTCCATATTGTGTTTGATTTGTTCGAACATGGCTATCAGGGTTTGGTGTTCGGTTTGACTTTAATGTCGGTTCCCAGTCGTTGCAGGTAGGCAATCAGGGCCGTAATCTCGCGCTCGCGCATCGGCACGAAGGTCTCGCCTTTCGCGGCAGCAGCTTTCCGGCTCTTCTCGTTACTCTTCACGAAATCGGGATCCATTTCCAGGCTCTTCTCAATCGCCGCCGACTGTTCCGCAATGCTCTTGCGGGCGTTGGCGATATCGGCATCCGTATACGGAACACCCAGTTTCTGCATCACTCTCATCTTGTTCTCGGTTTCCGACAGATCCAGCGCCTTGTTGGCGAACAGCCATTTGTAAGACGGCATGATGGAACCGGCCGACGTACTTTGCGGGTCATACATATGGTTGAAATGCCAGTTGTCGTTGTATTTTCCACCCACGCGAAGCAAATCCGGACCGGTACGTTTGGAGCCCCACAGGAACGGGTGATCGTACACATACTCACCGGCTTTCGATTGCGGACCGTACCGTTCGACCTCACTTCGGAACGGACGCACCAACTGCGAGTGACAGCCTACGCAGCCTTCGCGGATATAGAGGTCGCGGCCTTCCAGTTCAAGCGGCGTATACGGCTTGACACTTGCGATGGTTGGAATATTCGATTTCACCATCAGCGTCGGTACGATCTGGATGATACCACCGATCAGGATGGCGATGGTAGCCAGGATGGTCAGCTGCACCGGACGTCTTTCCAGCCAGGAGTGCCATTTCTCGCCTTTGAAACGACGGTTCGAGATGCGCTCAAGGGCTGGAGCTTCGACTGCTTCGTCTTCAACGGCCTTATTGGCGCGGATGGTGCAGACGATGTTGTAGACCATAACGAACATACCAATCAGGTAAAGCGTTCCGCCCACCGCCCGCATCGTATACATTGGGATGATCTGGTTGACGGTTTCGAGGAAATTACCGTAGGTAAGCGTTCCGTCTGGGTTGAACTGTTTCCACATAGACGCCTGGGTGAAACCGGCGACATACATCGGAAGGGCGTAGAGGACGATACCCAACGTGGCGATCCAGAAGTGGAAATTCGCGAGCTTGGTGGAAAACAGTTTTCCTTTCGTCATGCGCGGAATCAACCAATAGCCGATACCGAAGGTCAGGAAGCCGTTCCAGGCCAAGGCACCTACGTGTACGTGGGCGATAATCCAGTCGGTAAAGTGGGCTACCGCATTGAATTTTTTGATGGAAAGCATCGGTCCTTCGAGTGTTGCCATTCCGTAGCCGGTGATGGCCACTACGAAGAACTTCAGCACCGGTTCCTGGCGCACTTTATCCCAGGCACCCCGCAGGGTCAGCAACCCATTGATCATACCACCCCAGGACGGTGCGATCAGCATCACAGAGAAGACAACGCCCAGGTTCTGTGCCCAGTTTGGCAGGGCCGAATACAGCAAGTGGTGCGGACCTGCCCAGATATAGATGAAAATCAGCGACCAAAAGTGGACGATAGACAAACGGTACGAATAAACCGGACGTCCGGACGCCTTTGGCAGGAAGTAATACATAAGTCCGAGGAACGGCGTCGTAAGGAAGAATGCCACCGCGTTGTGTCCGTACCACCATTGCACCAGCGCATCCTGGACACCCGCGTAGGCAGAGTAACTTTTCAGGGCATTGACCGGCAGCTCAAGACTGTTGAAAATGTGCAACACCGCTACCGTCACCAGTGTGGCGATGTAGAACCAGATGGCCACATAAAGGTGTCTCTCGCGACGACGCAAAATCGTTCCAATCATATTGATGCCGAATACGACCCAAACAAGCGTGATGGCAATGTCAATCGGCCATTCCAACTCGGCGTATTCTTTTGAGGTGGTGATACCCAACGGCAGCGAAACAGCGGCTGCCACGATGATCAACTGCCAGCCCCAGAAGTGGATTTTGCTCAGCGTATCACTGAACATCCGGGTTTTGAGAAGCCGTTGCATCGAGTAGTAGACACCGGCAAACATCGCGTTCCCCACGAAGGCAAAGATGACCGCATTGGTGTGCAGGGGACGAAGACGTCCGAAGCTGAGCCATGGAATACCTTCGGTCAGGTTCGGAAAAAGGAAAAAGAGGGCGAGCAACAAGCCCACGGTCATCCCAACGACACCGAATGCGATGGTGGCGTAGAGGAAGTTCCGGACGATCTTATTGTCGTAGTAAAATTTTTGGATTTCCATATTCACGTTGTTTTTGCTTGGTTTTCAGTTGTTGCGGCATCCGTGCGAAGCTCGTCGTCGAAAAGCATCCGGACGGATGGGGTGTAATCATCGTCGAACTGGCCGCTGCGTGTTGCCTTTATAAAAGCGAAAAGGAAACAGGCCGCGATGACGATACTAATTGAGATTAAAATCCAGATGACGCTCATAACAGTTTACTATTTCAAAGGTAGATCGGGCCGTAACCCTGAAAAATGATAATTATCAGCCGGAAGGGCTTTTTTAGCCGATTTCTTACGGAAAACCGAGCGGGCATAGGCGTTGCCGGTGATGGTCACGAAGCTGACAATCGTCACCGTACTCAACGGCATGATGATTGCCGCCACCAACGGATATAAGTGTCCGGAAAGGGCGTAGGAAAGACCGACGACGTTATACAGCAGCGATAATCCGAAGCTCATCGTAATGACCCACATCGCCTGCCGGGAAAGGGAGAGGAATCCGGGTAGGGCCGCGAAATCGGCGGCATCGAGTATGCCATCGCAGGCCGGTGAAAAGATATTGACATCTTCCGTGATGGAAATCCCCACGTTGCTCTGCGCGAGGGCACCAGCATCGTTGAGTCCGTCGCCTATCATCAGTACTTTCCTTCCCTCCGACTGCAACGCCCTGATATACTCGAGTTTGTCTTGTGGCGTCTGGTTGAAACGCATCGTCACACCCTTTGGCAGCAGGTTCTCGAGCCGCTCGCGTTCGCCTTCGTTATCGCCGGATAAGAGTCCCAATCGATACCGCACCGACAACGCCGTAAACACCTCTTCCAGCGATTCACGGTAGCGTTGCGCAAAGCGGAAACGACCGACGTAGGTTCCGTTGATGGCCACATGCACCTCTGCGGTTTCCTGCTGCACGGGAGCGCCGACAAAAAGAGCCGAACCCAGCGTGATGTTGCTCTCGCCTACACCCGCCCGGATGCCTTTACCGGGAAGTTCCTCATACGTGCTGACCGGGTCGGTACCGCCCGTGGCGAGATGCGTGTATAACATCCGGCTGAGCGGATGCTGTGAATGTTTGAGGGCACTGGCCAGTTGGCGTTTTTCCCCTTCGGAAAGAAGACGTCCGTCGTAGGAAATGGCGCCGTCTCCGGATGCTGTGATTGTACCCGTCTTGTCGAAGATAATCGTATCCACCGACGCCAACTGCTCGATGACCCGTGCATTTTTGAGATAGAGGCGACGCCGTCCGAGTATGCGGAGGATGTTACCGAGGGTAAAGGGGGCGGTGAGGGCCAGGGCACACGGACACGCCACGATCAATACCGCTGTGAAGACGTTGAACGCTGTGGTCATATCGCGTCCCATCCAAAAGAAAAAACCACCGAAGGCAATCACCAGCAAAGCGGGCGTAAAGTAGCGGCTCACGCGATCGGTTACCGATTCTACCGCCCGTTCGTGCTGTTTCTGGAAGATCTCGTTGGCCCACAGGCTGGTGAGGTACGACTGCGACATATCGGCGACGACCTCCATCTCGATGGAAACCCCGCATTGGCGTCCGCCGGCAAAGAGCTTGTCGCCGGATGCTTTCCGAACGGGAAGCGCCTCGCCCGTCACGAAACTATAGTCGATAGAGGCCGTGGGCGACATCAGCACCGCATCGGCCGGAATCAATTCCTGGTTGCGGATCAGCAGCCGGTCGCCTTTCCGTATCTCGTCCACCGGAACGCTTTCCTCCTGCCCGCTTACGATACGCGTCACCGCCACCGGAAAATACGAACGGTAATCGCGTTCAAAGTTCAGGAACTGGAAGGTCTTGGTCTGGAAGGCGCGGCCGAGCAACATAAAGAAGATCAACCCGCACATCGAGTCGAAAAAGCCCGGTCCGTGGTTCAGCAGCATATCCGCCACGCTGCGTACGAACATCACGATGATGCCG
>DATGXZ010000403.1:0-4227 GCA_035298445.1 Flavobacterium sp. | reverse complement strand
TCAAAGTCGAGGTCGTTCGTCGGTTCGTCCATGATCAAGACATCCGGATTCCCGAAAAGCGCCTGTGCAAGGAGCACGCGTACCTTGAGTTTGCCGTCGAGATCGCCCATCATCGTATAATGGTACTCTTCCGAAATACCGAGGTTGGAAAGCATGGCTGCGGCATCGGAATCGGCATTCCATCCGTTCATTTCCTCAAAAATCACCTGGAGTTCGCCCACACGATCCGAATCCTTGTCGGAGAAATCCGGTTTCATGTAAATCTCGTCCATCTCTTTTTTAACGGCAAAGAGCGTTTTGTTGCCCATCATCACCGTTTCAAGTACGGTATGCTCGTCGAACATATTGTGGTTCTGGTTCAGTACCGACATCCGCTTACCCGGTTCAAGGAACACGTTTCCGGACGTCGGATCGAAATCCCCGGCCAGGATTTTAAGGAAGGTCGATTTACCGGCGCCGTTCGCCCCGATTACGCCGTAACAGTTGCCTTGCGTGAAGGTAGTATTGACTTCATCGAACAGGATACGTTTGCCGAATTGGACCGAAAGATTGTTGACTGTGAGCATCGTTTTTGTGGATTGTGAAAAACAGGATGCAAAAGTAGTGTTTTTTAACCGAAACGCCCACCAGACGCCTGACGGGTTGCCTGGCCCCTATAGTTTTAACGCGTTTTTAACAAGCGTATCCCATCCATTCGGATACATTTGTCTACAATCGTGAGACGATGCGCTATCAAAAGGTACTGAAACTACTATCCCCCTGCTGCTTACTACTTGCCCTGACGTCATGCAACAAACAGTTTGATAATGACGACTATACGGCCTGGTTTGGCGGCGAGGTTACCAATCCGGCCAACCGTTACGTGCTGTTCTGCAAAGACGGTGACGTGTTGGACAGCATCCCGCTGAAACCGGACAATACCTTCCTTTTCAAGTTTGATTCGTTGGCACCCGGACTTTACAGTTTCCGGCACGATCCGGAGTACCAGTATGTGTATTTCGACAAGAACGACAGCCTGATGGTGCGGATCAACGCGCAGGATTTCGATGAATCAATTGTTTTCTGCGGACGCGGTGAGGAAAAGAACAACTTCCTCATGGAATTATACCTGAAGAACGACCACGACCGCCAGCACCTGTTCGATGTATTTGCGTGGGAGGAACCGAAGTTTCGCAGGTATGTCGATTCGGCCTATGCAAGCAAGAAAAAGTTCTACGAACAACACAAGCAGAAAATCGGGTGGAGTGAGGATTTTGATACCTATGCCCTTGCCGGACTCGACTTTCCGCATTATTCCCAATACGAAATCTATCCTATCGTACAGAAGAAACGGCTGGCAAAAGACATAGAAGGTAAGCTTCCCAAGGATTATTACCACTATCGCCGGCAGATCGATTTCAACAATCCGAAACTCACCGCCTATTCGCCTTTCGTGAACTACCTCACCTATATGTTGAACAATGTGGCGATGGTGCACGAAAAACAACAACCGGATCCGCTTGATATCAGTGTGACGAAACTGACGATTGCCGATACGCTCTTCCGGAACCAGAAAATAAAAAATACGGTGTTGAACAACATCGCGTTCATGTATTTGCTCGAAGACCAGAACATGACGAACAACAAACGGTTTCTGGATAAGTATTACCAACTGTCGACCGACAAGGGCCAGCACAACGAAATACTGCGCATCGGAAAGGCGATACAAGTATTGAACCCTGGCGGAAAACTCCCTGCTGTCTCGCTGGTGGATGCCGAAGGTAAGGCTGTGGATATCAGTTCACTGATCAAGCGTCCGACCGTATTGTTCTTCTGGACCAAGAACCGGGAATCGCACTTATTGGCCGCACACAAAAAGGCGTTGGAGCTGAAGAAGAAATTCCCTGCGTATGATTTCATCGCGGTCAACGTCGACAACGACCAGGGAAAATGGACGCAAAGCCTGCTGAACTACAAATTTGACGGCATTACCGAATTGCGCGCGACCAACTTTCACGACCTGAAAGACAAATGGGTCATCACCAAAATCCATCGCACGATGATCATCAATGGCGATGGGACTATTGACAACGCGTTTGTGAGTTTGTTTGATGCGTATTTTGAGCAGAAACTGAAGTAATTAGCGAATTAGCGAATGTGGAAATTAGCGAATTGCGCCTGCGGGAAAGTACTTTCTTCTTTCAGTTTAAACGCCGTCTAGATTGCTATTTATAGTTCTTCGCCACTTACTGTCGCTTCTCAATAATTAAGTGTCATAGAGATCGTGAACACGGTCTATCTCCTAATCAGGAAAATCACGCAGCTCGAACTGCCACTGTTGGCATTGCTTCGCCAGTCGGCTATCGCCTTGTGTCGCTAATTCCTGAATCTGCTCATCACCTTCTTCCAACAAAAAACCCGACATAAGGCCGGGTTCTTATTTCTGGTGCAGAAACTTTCATTCGCTAATTAGCTAATTCCCACATTCGCTAATTATTTCCCTTTTGGTAATCCGCAATAAACTGCGCCAAACCAATATCCGTAAGCGGATGTTTGAGCAGGCCCAGCATCGCAGAAAGCGGACCGGTCATGACGTCAGCACCGATCTTGGCGCAATTGACGATGTGCATCGTGTGGCGTACGGAAGCGGCCAGTATTTGGGTTTCAAAGCCGTAGTTGTCATAGATCTCGCGAATCTCTTCGATAAGCATCAGGCCGTCGGTCGACACGTCGTCGAGGCGTCCGATGAACGGAGACACGTAGGTGGCACCCGCTTTGGCCGCCAGCAAGGCTTGTCCGGCGGAGAACACCAGGGTTACGTTGGTTTTGATGCCTTTCTCAGAGAAATACTTGCATGCCTTGATACCGTCTTTGGTTAGCGGCAGTTTCACCACGATTTGTTCGTGCAGGTCAGCCAGCTCTTCCCCTTCGCGTATCATGCCGTCGAAATCGGTGGCAATAACCTCAGCACTTACGTCACCGTCGACGATGTTGCAGATGTCGACATAGTGTTTGAGGATGTTGTTCTTTCCGGTGATGCCTTCCTTTGCCATCAGCGAAGGGTTGGTCGTCACGCCGTCGAGTACGCCGAGTGCCTGTGCCTCGCGGATATCGTTCAGGTTTGCGGTGTCAATGAAAAATTTCATGGTATCTGGATTATGTTGTTTCAGAAGGACTACCCGCGCAATACGCAGGTTACCGGCGCGAAATTACGCTTTTTTGCGGCCTGTTGGAATTTCTAGTTGGTAATGTTTCATCAGCATACGTTCGTACATCCTGTCGGGAAGCAGTCGTTTCAACACAATCGAAAACCGCGACAGGAACGGCCCGACTTTATAGTGTACGGCAGGCTGGCGCGTCTCCATGATTTTCTCGATGGTATGGGCCACCATGATCGGGTCATTTCCGCCGCTCACGTGTTGGTTGACGAGCGCCACCGTGCGACCGTAGGTTTCGGCATAGGCGGAATCCGGCTGAAGCGCCGTGTTGTAGCGTCGGGAGGCAATGTCGGTTGCGAATTCTCCCGGGGCCAGGTTGCATACCTCGATACCAAAAGGCTTCACCTCCATCCGAAGCGCTTCCGAAATAAGTTCGAAGGCCCCTTTGGAAGCCGAGTACGGTCCGCGGAACGGGAGTCCCATATAACCTGCAATTGAGGTGATATTGATAATAAGTCCGGAACGCTGGTTTCGCATATGCGGCAGCACCGCCTTTATCACGTCGATGGGCCCGAAAAGATTGGTTTCGAAATGCGCGCGAAGGGCGTCGGACGGAATTTCTTCCAATGGCCCGAGGATGCCGACTCCGGCGTTGTTGACCAGCACATCGATGCGTCCGGCTTTTTCGATGACCGACGCCACACAGGCAGCTATTGTTTCGGGCCGGTTCAGGTCGAGTGGCACTAATGGGAAACGCGAATCGGTGATCGACGAGGGCTGGCGACTGGTGCCGTAGACCGTGTGCCCGCGTGATGTGAGGTAATCACCAACGGCTTTACCCAATCCGGAGGAAGCTCCGGTGATGAGAATGACTTTCATGGGTGTAAAATTAACGAATTAGCGGCACGAGGCGAAAGCCTACTGGCGAAGCAATGAGATAATGGGCGGATTCGGCTCCTTCGGGGAATCAAATCAAAGTTCGGAGAAGTTCTGGTTGCCTTTTAAAAAATCGGAGTTAGAAAAACCGGCTTGAGGTGAAAGACACGATTTCTGTAACAAAGATGTAATATATTTGAAATAAGTCCGTCTA
>DATGXZ010000402.1:0-3475 GCA_035298445.1 Flavobacterium sp. | reverse complement strand
ACTCGAATTGTCAAACAGGTTGAACTTCGGAATGTCGTCCGTAAGCCCAAGGTTCGCCTCGAAGAACGAATCGATGTTTCCGATGTCGGTCCAGTAGCCTTCATACGGGAAGCTCAGCACGCGTCGGTGACCGATGGCCTGCGGAATGATTTCCTTTCCAAAATCTTTAGTGTCTGGGTCCGACATCAATTCCACCAGCAAATCGCGGTTGAAAATATAGATACCCATCGACGCAAGGAAATGACGGTTTTCCGCCTTCATTTCGTCGCTGGTCTCCGACGTCCAATGCGGCAACAAATCCGCATGCGGCTTCTCAACGAACGAGGTGATGAAATTCTGTCCGTCGGTCTTCAAAATACCGAATTCGGGCGCTTCCTTAGCCGTTACCGGTAAGGTCGCAATCGAAATATCGGCCCCACTGGCAGCGTGGGCGGCGATCATATCGTTGAAGTTCATCTGATACAACTGGTCACCCGACAAGATCAGCGCGTAGTCGAACTCGTGGTTCAGAAAATGGGTCATACACTGTCGCACCGCATCCGCCGTCCCCTGGAACCAGCCGGGGTTTTCAACCGTCTGCTCCGCCGCGAGAATGTCGACGAAGGCCGTACTGAAATGACTGAAATGATAGGTGTTTTTGATGTGTTGGTTAAGGGACGCCGAGTTGAACTGCGTCAGGACGAACATCCGCTTGATATCCGAATTGATACAATTCGAAATCGGGATGTCAACAAGTCGGTATTTACCCGCAATCGGTACGGCGGGCTTCGAACGACTTTCCGTCAGGGGCGCCAGACGCGAACCTTGTCCGCCGCCGAGAATAATGGCTAGTGTACTTTTGCTCATGGTTTATTGTAAAGATTGGTATAGTCGTATATAATCGTCGGCCACGGCATCCCAGGAATGGTCGATGCCCATAACATAATCGCGGATTGACGCAAATCGCGCCTCGTCAGCATACAATCCCATCGCGCGGTCGATGGAATAATTGATATCAAAAACGCTGGCCTGGTCGTGGCAAATGCCAAATCCGCCGTCGCCGAAGTCGATGACGGTATCTTTGAGTCCGCCCGTTCGTCGCACGATCGGAACCGTGCCATATCGCAGGGCATACATTTGGTTGAGGCCACACGGCTCCACCCGGGAGGGCATCAGGAGGAAGTCGGCGCCGGCATACATCAAATGCGACAGGGTTTCATTGTAACCGATGTAGGCGTTGTAACTGGACGGAAAATACGCCTTAAGCGTTTCGAGTTGTTGTTCGACCGACGGATCACCCGAACCGAGTACCAACAGGCTAATGGCGTCCTGGTAGTGGGTAAGCGAATGTCCAAATGCGGTGGGCAATAAATCGGCGCCTTTTTCATGCACCAAACGTCCGATAAAGACGAAAAGGGGCCTTTCGGGGTCAAGCCCGAATTGGGTGCAAAGGTGTTCCTTATTGGCTTTCTTTCCTGCTGCCGCAGTTGCGCTATCGTAGTGGGCTGCCAGCATCGGGTCGGTCGCAGGATTCCACACTTCGGTGTCGATGCCGTTCAACAGTCCCACTGATTTCGGTCGTTCCCAGCGTAACAGGTTTTCGAGTCCGTTGGCCGAAGTCGCAATCTCATCAAGGTAGCTGGGCGACACGGTAGTGACTTTCCACGCACATTTAATGGCAGCGGCCAGCGGGTTGATCATGCCGCCCCATTCAAGGAAACCGGTACGCGAGCGATCGAAGTCCGGAATGTAGTGCAACTTATCGAACCCAAACCATCCCTGGTATTGCCCATTATGGATGGTCACGACCAAGGGCGTACGTTGGAGCTCATGGTAATTATAGCAGTGCTGCACCATAAACGGGATCAACCCGGTATGATGGTCGTGGCAGTGCAGCAGGTCCGGACGTTGCCCGCTTTCGATCAACCAGTTCAAAAAGGCAATCTGGAAGGCGGTAAACCGTTCGGTGTCATCTTCATAGGAATAGACATTCGGACGGTCGAACAACTCCGGAATCGCGATGACATACAATCCAAAACCCAGTTTGTCGGTCGCTTCCCTCAACACTTCATAGCTGAATACAAACCAGCCCAGCCGTACTTTCCCTTTGTGTACAGACAGAAACTCGTTCTCTCTCGTGAACTTGTTGTCGTAGGCGGGCATGACGACCCGGGCGTCGTATCCGAGCTTCTTCTGGTATTTCGGCAGGGCGCCCACAACGTCCGCCAGTCCGCCCACTTTCGCTACGGGATAGCATTCGGCACTGATGTGGTAAAAGGTCATGTCGAGTTTTTTACCAAAGTACGAAAAAAATGACGTTGTGACCGAAGTTGCGATAAATTTAAAGAAGGGCAAAACGATGGAAACGAAGCGGTCGACCCGTTGGTGTTTCGACGGTTTCGACTAGCTTTACGTCACACTAACTATATAGGTATAAAATGAACGACAGCGTAACCATCGACTGGCATGACTTTGAGAAGATCGAAATGCGGGTAGGTACCGTCCTGGAAGCCCAACCGTTTCCGGAGGCACGGAAGCCCGCCCTTAAACTCCGCATCGATTTTGGCCCGTTTGGCATCCGGAAGACGTCGGCACAAATCACGACCTTTTACACGCCGGAGACCTTGGTGGGAAAACAGGTGGTGGCCGTCCTCAATTTCCCTCCCAAACAAATTGGCCCGTTCATAAGCGAGTGCCTGGTGTTGGGCGCGGTGGCTCCGGATGGCGTTACCCTTTTGCAACCCGGCCAACCGGTAGCGAACGGCCTTCGGATTGCATAAAAAAACCCGGCGGGTGCCGGGGTATAATTAAATATCATCAAAGCTGATATCGGTGAAACTCTTGTCTAGTGGAGCCGCGTCGGTTTCATCCTCACCATACTCGCGCTTGAAGTCTTTTTGGTGTCGTTCCGAAATCACTTCTTCGCCTTTGCTGTCGAGTACATACGACGTCATCTCATCAAGGATGTCACGGAAGGCAGCGAAGTCTTCTTTGTAAAGGTAAATCTTGTGTTTTTTGAAGTGGAAGGAACCGTCTTCCTCGGTAAACTTTTTACTTTCGGTAATCGTGAGATAGTAGTCTTCTGCCCGGGTGGCGCGAACGTCAAAAAAGTAGGTGCGTCGCCCAGCCCGCAATACTTTGGAAAAGATCTCTTCCTTTTCCAGCATGTCGTTTTCTCTCATGTATGCTAATCGTTTGGTGGTTACTGTAGTGTTCCAAAAATGGAAAAAAAATCGCAAACGACCAAGATTTTACACGATTTCTTTTTCGGAAAGCTGCTTCAGGTACAACTCGCGATAATAGCCTTCTTCGCTTAACAGCGCTGTATGAGTACCTTGCTGCACGATACGTCCCTGGTCGAGAATCAGGATGCGATCGGCGTCTTTGGCCGATGAAACGCGGTGGCTCACGATAAGCGTCGTGCGGTGCTTGCGGAAGTCGGCAAGGTGGTGCAGGATGCGTTCTTCGGTTTCGGTATCTACGGCTGACAGAGCAT
>DATGXZ010000401.1:0-1957 GCA_035298445.1 Flavobacterium sp. | reverse complement strand
AATCGTCGATCTGCGGACGGAGCGGCGTCAGTTCGGCTGCCATATTTTCCAGGTGGGAAATCGTATGGTAGTGCCGTCCGGGTTCGGCGTAATGGGAAAACAGTTCAAGCCACAGGTCGTTGGCCCGTTCCTTGTCGTCGGTATACCGTGATACCAGGGTCAGAAAAGTTCCGGTTAGCATTACCTAAAGGTACGGCGTGCCATAAAAAAACGCAAGTCAAATGGGGTAATTATCGCCTTTTCATTCTACAAAAACTCACGATTAACATGTAAAATCCTCACTTCCAGAATCCCGACCTTTACCCAAAACGACATGTCCTCCCCCTCGTTCTCCCTGCTCCTCACCCAACTCGACGCCTACAACCAGAAAAAATGTGAGCTCGACGAATCGAAAATCCGGGCGATTTTCGCGTATATCGGCCTACAACCCGACGACTACCACCACGATCGCTGCTTTACCTGGGATCGTATTCTTATTTCGGTTCCCGACCAGGATAAATTCCTCGAGTTGCAGCAGCTCCAACGCATGTGCGACCGCATCGAATTCATCCTCAACCGCCACAGCGACGCCTATTTCGTGTGCGACTACGACGACTGGCGCGCAGCTTCTTCCGGCAAAGACCAGACCGAACTCGTCAACCTGCTCCGCACCGGCTTTGGTCGTTTTTCTCAAAACTAAGAGCATCATTTAGGTTGTCATCCGTTGCGTGCAGCCCAAGTTGTAGCTGCAGTTGCGATCGCTTCCCTCTTTTATGCGTTCAATTGCCGCAGGATGAGTGTGGCGACCGCAGTGACCGCCTGTTCGACGATGGCTTCCGGGCCGCCAGTGAAATGCAGCCGTTGGGCAACCGACGTGTCGGGAAACTGCACGTAGAGAAACACCGTCCCAACGGGCTTCTCAGGCGTTTCGCTTCCACCCGGAGCAGTAAGCCCGGTGAGGGCCACGCAAATATCCGACGGAACCGTTCGGGCGTAGGCCTCTGCCAGAGCCTGCGTTACTTCTGGCGATTCGGGCGAGTAGGTATCGAGCAAAGCCGGGTCGAGTCCTAAGACGTCTTTCTTCACGCAGGCATTATAGCATACGATGCCACCAATGAGCGTTTGCCCGGAACAGGGCGCCAGTGCAAATTCATGCGCCAACCGACCGGCCGAGGCACTTTCGGCGAAGGCAATGGTCAGGTTGCGTTCGGCCAGGGCCTGGCTACACTGCGCGACGGCGGTGCGCATGTTGTTGGTATAGGGTGTGTTCATAGGTTATTCTCCGGTTTCGTTATGTGGCGCGTCCACGGGTTTTGATTGGGGCGATCCTTTCTGCCGCAACCAGATAGAAGCTAGGACAATCGCCAATACTGATAAAAACTCGCTTTGCCAGTTCTGGAACGATTCGAACCAAAACCGCGGATCGGCGAGGTAATCAGTTGCGGTTTCGGGGGGTAAGCCTTTCAGCAGAAGTTGCTCATTCTCATCCATGAAGCTGCCTTTGAAATGCAGCACAAAAGACAAGACAAACAGTAGCAACAGCAGGAGGGTGAGGGAATGGCTGTAAAGCCTGAGCCACCATCCGCCCTTTCGCACGGGCCAGGGCGCGCCTTTCCGTTTGGGATTTGGCGTTCGATCGACGGGTTCTTCTTTCGCAAAATCTTTTGATTCGGATGAGCCCCGTTGTTGCAGGAAAATCGTCAATACCACAAAAAGTGCCATTTGCAGGAACTCGCTTTCCCAGTTCTCAAAGGTGGCCTGGATAAAATGTCCGGAACTTAGATAGTTAACAGCAGTGATAGCCACAAATCCTTCCATCTCCCGTTCCTGGTTGTGTTCCCGGAAGCCAAACCAAAACTGGCCTGCCATTGCTATCAGGAACAGCAGCAGGAAAACCAGCGAAAGTCCGTTGTTTCGTAGAAATTTTTTCATAAAAAAAGCCCGGCGTGAACCGGGCCTTTCCAACTATTGTTGTTCT
>DATGXZ010000400.1:0-16460 GCA_035298445.1 Flavobacterium sp. | reverse complement strand
ACCAACGCGCCGAAGCCATAGCCAAAGCGGTGCTAACCGAAGAGCCGGGTCGCTTGGACGCAATGGAGATGCTGGGGGACATAGCCGGTTATCAAAAACAGTGGTCCGAAGCCCTTTCGTACTATGGCAAACTGCGAATGCTACAACCTCTGAATGCCGACTATCACTATAAATACGGCGGTGTTATGGGTATGATCGCTAAAGACAGCAATAAGTTCACCGCACTGTCGATGCTTGACGACATACGTGATGCCTTTCTACGCGCCATCGAGCTCAATCCAAAACATATAGAGGCGAGATGGGCACTGATTGATTACTACCTCGAGGTTCCGGGTGTATTGGGAGGAAGTGAACGAAAGGCCCAACGATACGCTAACGAATTGGCGAAACTGTCGCCAGTCGATGGTTTCCTCGCAAAAGGACATATAGCTGAGTACTTTAAAAGGTACACCCAGGCAGAGAATTATTACCGTTCTGCCATCACCGTCGGAAAGTCACGCACGACATACGAGCGACTCGCCAATTTATACCGAAACCGCCTGAAGCGCCCTGATAAAGCAAGGGAAGTGCTTCTGGAGTACCAAAACCTAAAGAAAAGTTGATGCGCGCACATTTCATTGCAATCGGCGGAAGCGCCATGCATAACTTGGCCCTTGCCCTTCATGACAAAGGCTATACAGTTTCCGGTTCAGACGACGCCATTTTTGAACCTTCGCTGGGACGCCTCGCCAAAAAAGGACTGCTTCCGAAGGAACTGGGATGGTTTCCTGAAAAACTCGATTCCGCCATCGATGCGGTCATATTGGGGATGCATGCTAAAGCCGATAATCCGGAATTGCTTCGTGCCCAGGAATTGGGATTACCTATCTATTCCTATCCTGAATTCCTTTACGAGCAATCGAAGCACAAGACGCGGGTGGTCATCGGGGGATCCCATGGCAAGACGACAATTACTTCCATGATACTCCATGTGATGAAGTTTCATGGTATTGAAGTCGACTTTATGGTGGGAGCCCAACTCGATGGTTTCGACAACATGGTGCACCTGACCGAAGAAAACGATTTTATGATACTTGAGGGAGATGAGTACCTGTCGTCCCCCATCGACCGACGGCCGAAGTTCCATCTCTATAAGCCCAATATCGCCCTTTTGTCGGGCATCGCATGGGATCACATCAATGTATTTCCCACCTTTGATAATTATGTTGAGCAGTTCGAGATTTTTATTTCACACCTAACGGATGGCGGCATACTCGTTTACAACGAAGAAGACCCTGTTGTAAAGCGTATTGCTGAGGCAGCGACAAATCCTATCCGCAAACTCGCTTATCATACACCCGACTATACGGTTCGCGATGGCAAGACATTACTCGCCACTCCCGAAGGCGATATGCCCATTGAGGTGTTTGGCGCCCACAACCTAAGCAATCTGGCGGGAGCGAAGTGGATTTGCCAGAACATGGGAGTAGACGAGGCAGACTTTTACGAAGCAATAGCAACCTTCCGTGGCGCCTCTAAGCGACTGGAGAAGATCGCGGAAAATACCCACAGTGTTGCCTATAAGGATTTTGCGCATTCACCCAGTAAAGTAATGGCTACCACGCGGGCTGTAAAACAACAGTATCCGGATCGTAAATTGGTGGCATGCCTGGAATTGCACACGTACAGTAGCCTCAACCCAGAGTTCCTGAAAGAGTATCGGGGTGCACTCGACGCGGCAGATGAAGCATTGGTGTTCTATTCACCGGACGCATTGGCCATCAAGCGCATGGCGCCCATTTCGGCTTCGCAGATTGCAGAGGCCTTCCAGCGTGAGGATCTCCTGGTTTACACTGATCCGGAGGCGTTTCGTTCGTACCTCTTTGGTTTGGATATGCAAAGTCAATCTATAGCCTTATTATTGATGAGTTCCGGGAATTACGGTGGATTGAAATTTGAGGACGTCCGCGACCTTATAAAGAATTAAGAATTCATACGGTTTTCCCGTACTTTCAGAACAGTCAGCCGTGCTATCTTGCCGGAAAATGCTGATATGTCTGAACAATCTTTTTTCCCTATACGCGCCTGGGCCGAAGACGATCGTCCTCGCGAAAAACTCCTGTTGAAAGGCAAAGCCGCGTTGTCCGATGCGGAACTGCTGGCCATCCTGATCGGAACGGGTAGCCAGAATGAAACGGCTGTTGATCTGAGTAAACGGCTGTTGGCGGCGTCCGGTAATAACCTGGCCCGATTTGCTAAAATGGGACTAAAACAACTACAGGAGTTTCGCGGAATCGGCGAAGCCAAGGCAGTTACGATCATTGCGGCGCTCGAGTTAGGGCAGAGGCGAAGGGCCGAATCCTCCCCTGATACCGACAAGGTAACATCTAGCCTGTCCGTATATGAGTTAATGCGTCCGCTGATCGGGGAGTTGCCCCATGAAGAATTTTGGATTATTTACCTCAATAATGCCAACAAGGTACTGTCGAAAATGCAGTTAAGCAAGGGCGGTATTACAGGTACCCTTGTCGATGTAAGGCTCGTATATAAACAGGCGGTGCAATGTGGCGCTACTTCCATTATTGTGTGCCACAATCATCCATCGGGCGGACTTACACCGAGTGATGCCGATCGGCAGATTACCCGGAAGCTGAAAACCGCTGGCGAGCATTTGGATGTGAAGTTACTCGATCACGTCATCATTACGGAGGTAAGCCACTTTAGCTTTTCCGATGAAGGCCTGCTTTAGTTAATTGGAAATCCGAATACCTGTTTTTGCCAAAACTTCACGACATTTGTCAGATGCACCGAGCCACTATTACGGATATTTTCTTTGACCTCGATCATACGCTCTGGGATTTTGACCGAAATTCGGCGCTTGCCTTTGACAAGGTGTTTACAAAACACGGTATTGACGTTGATTTGGAGGCTTTCCTCGGACACTATACGCTCATCAACTCTGATTACTGGAATCGCTACGAGCAAAACCAGATTACCATTGAGGAGCTTCGATACGGACGTCTGCGTTCTACCTTCGAGCGTTTTGGTATATCTCACGCTCACGACGTGTTGCATACGCTGTCAGAGGCCTATATCGATCACTTGCCTGAACACAATCATTTGTTTGACGGTGCTATTGACACCTTGCATTATCTGAAGGACAAATATCGCTTGCACATCATCACTAATGGTTTTAGCCACGTACAGAAGAAAAAGATGGCGAATTCCGGGCTGCAGCCTTTTTTTGCTACCATAACAGATTCTGAGATGGCGGGTGCGAAAAAGCCGGATCCTACCATATTCCAATATGCCCTCGAAAAAGCGGGTACCCTCGCATCATCCAGCGTAATGATTGGGGATAGCCTGGTGGCGGATATCAAGGGAGCCTCAGGAGCCGGTTTGCTTCCCATTCATTTTTGTCCATCTGATAAAACCACGTCCGAAAGCGGATTTCAAACCATTCGGCACCTGTCCGAACTCCAAACTATTTTTTAAGTATGAAGAAGTTAGCGTTTTTTATTTTATTGTTCGTTACCGGAACATTGTTTGCACAATCTGTAAATGAGTACCGCTATGTCGTCATTCCGAATAGATTTGATTTGCAGTCGGAGCCGAATCAGTACCGACTTAACACGCTCTCTAAAAAATACCTGACAGAGGCCGGTTTTGAGGCAGTGCACGAATCTCTGATGACCGACGACCAAGTCAACCACCGTTGTGATAACTTGTTCATTGATATCGTGAAAGTCAAGTCGTTACTTACCATAAAAGTCAAAGTACTCTTTAAGGATTGTCGAAATGCCGTGGTTTTTGAAAGTAAGGAAGGCAGTAGCAAGGACAAGTCGTATGAGAAAGGCTATCAGGAGGCACTTGCGAAGGCATTTGAATCCGTTAAGGAGTTACAATACACTTACACAGGTAAGAAACAGGAAGCGGTAACAGAATCCCAACCTATTGCCGTGCAAAAAACAGTTACTCCGGTAGTGTCTACGACCACGACAGCCCCGTCCGATGCAACATCCAAGACGATTTATACCGTCGAGCCCCTCGCGTCGGGGTATCTCATCATTGACAACAATACCTCAAAGATTGCCCTGAAAATCCTCAAGACTTCCGATCCAAAAATATACACTGCTTCGAGAAATGGCGATAGTGGTGTATTCCTAAACAAAAACGGCAAGTGGTTTTTCGAATACTATCGTAACGGGACGTTATACTCCGAAGAGTTTTCCGTCAACTACGCATTTTAGTACCCGTATTTGTCTTTCCAGCGGTTCCGGAGAAACTCGCGCGTTTGCTTTTCTCTCGCGTTATCTCCGGGTTGATAGAAAACGGTCCCTGATAATGCCTCCGGCAGGAACTCCTGTTCGGCGAAGTTATGGGCAAAATCATGTGCGTATTTATACTCATCGCCATATCCCAACTCTTTCATTAGTTTGGTAGGCGCATTTCGCAGATGCAGCGGTACCGGGAGGTCACCTTGCTGTCGGACGGCTTGCTGGGCAGCCCCTATAGCCATGTAGGTAGCGTTGCTTTTTGGGGACGTAGCCAGGTAGACAGCACACTGGCTGAGCAGGATGCGGCTTTCCGGGTAGCCAATGGTCGTAACGGCCTGGAAGGTATTGTTCGCGATAACCAACGCCGTCGGATTGGCGTTTCCGATATCCTCACTCGCTAAAATCAACATCCGACGGGCGATGAACTTCACGTCTTCTCCGCCTTCAATCATCCGCGCAAGCCAATACACCGCCCCATTCGGATCGCTTCCCCGCATCGATTTGATAAAGGCGGATATAATGTCGTAGTGTTGCTCTCCGGTCTTATCATACAAGACGGTATTCTGTTGCGCAAGTTGCATGACCGCTTCATTGGTAACCACAATCGAGTCACCCGGTGTCGCGTTGACCACTAATTCGAAGATGTTCAGAAGTTTTCGTCCATCTCCGCCCGAAAGGCGCAATAACGCTTCGGTTTCCTTCAACTCGATGTTACGGGAAGCCAGGATGGCATCGTTCGCGATAGCACGGTTCAGGAGGGCATTCAGGTCGTCTTTAGAGAATGGATTTAGGATGTATACCTGACAACGCGACAGCAAAGCGGGAATCACTTCGAAACTCGGATTTTCGGTGGTGGCGCCGATAAGGGTTACCCATCCTTTTTCAACGGCGGCCAAAAGGGAATCCTGTTGCGATTTACTGAACCGATGGATCTCGTCGATGAACAAAATTGGGTTCTTGGCCGTAAAAAGTCCACCGGCTTGCTTGGCCTTGTCAATGACTTCGCGAACGTCTTTTACGCCCGAGTTGATTGCGCTAAGGATGTAGAACGGGCGCTTTGATTCTTCCGCAATGATCTGGGCCAAGGTAGTTTTCCCCGTCCCGGGAGGTCCCCAGAAAATAAGCGACGGAATGAAACCCCGTGCAATCTGCTGGGTGAGGGATCCTTCCGGTCCTACCAGATGTAACTGACTGATGTAGTCTTCAAGTCGCTTGGGTCGTATACGTTCTGCTAAAGGCGCTTCCATAGTTACAAAGGTACACGGTTTGAGATTTTGTGGACTACTTTGACGGAATTGCGGGTAATCAAAATCGGATATCTGCCATTTTTACCGTTTTTGTAATTTGGTGGGATATTTGACAGGCGCTGAGAAAAATAATCGATATGGACGACGGTCGTCACTTCCAATTTTCCCCGTCGGTTTACCTGTTGCCGCTGTTGGTAGTAGTGCCGATGTGGTGCGTTTTTGGGTTACAATCGACGTTCCATCACTCTTTTGATTTCCTGGGCATCCTGCCACGGCATTGGAGCGGCCTTCCCGGAATTGTGTTCAGTCCGTTTCTGCATGGAAATCTAGGGCACATCGCGAGTAATACGCCTCCCTTACTTATTCTTATTGCCGCGTTGGTCTATTTTTACAGAAGGCTCTCGCTTAAGGTATTGGTTTTTGGTGTCCTGTTGTCCGGCTTCATTACCTGGGTTATTGGCCGGGATTCCTATCATATCGGGGCCAGCGGTTTGGTGTATGTGCTCGTAGGCTTCATCTTTTTCAAAGGTCTCATGACACAATATTACCGGCTGGTGGCCTTGTCGTTTGCGGTCGTATTGATGTATGGAGGGCTTATCTGGTATATGTTTCCCGGTATCGACGAAGCCGTGTCCTGGGAGGCGCATTTAGGCGGTATGATCAGTGGGTTCGCCTTTGCCGTACTCTTCCGGACGCCCAACTATCACGATGACCTGCTGTTTGAATGGCAACGACCAGATTACGATCCGTCGAACGACAAATTCATGCAGCGCTTTGATGAGCAGGGTAATTTTGTCAATCCACCTCCGCCGGAGCCAGAGCAAGTCGAGGAGGAACTTCAACCGGGTATCCGCTACCACTTCATCCCAATGGATAAAGAAAGAGGGGAGGATTAACGTCGTTGCCGCACCGCTTCGTATAAAATGGCGCCACACGCCACTGACACGTTAAGCGAGCCAATGGTGCCGAACAACGGCAGTTTCGCTTTCTCATCCACTATTTTCAAGACTGATGGATTGATTCCGCGGTCTTCTGAGCCCATAATGATGGCTAGTGGGCCGGTGAGATTGACATCGTATACGTCCTGATCCGTTTTTTCGGTTGCGGCTACGGTACGAATTCCCGAAGCCTGAAGCATGAAAACGGCATCTTTTATATGGTCAACCTTTGAAATAGGAACATTGAAAACGGCGCCGGCTGACGTTTTGACGGTATCGCCGTTAACGGGTGCCGCTCCGGACGACGAGATGATGATGCCGTTTACCCCCGTACATTCAGCTGTTCGGATGATGGCACCGAAATTCCGGGCGTCTGATAATTGGTCGAGCAACAGGAAGAGGGGTGTGGCTCCGCTTTCCAACACGTTTTCGATTAGCGTTTCGAGATTATGGAACGCCACGGGCGCAATTTGCGCGACAGCACCCTGATGGTTCAACGATGTAAGGCGATTCAATTTCTCAGCTGGAACATAGCTGAAATTGATATGGTGTTGCTTGAGCGTCTTGAGTAGTTCCCGCATAAGGTCGCCCGACGCCTCCTTTTGGATGAAGACTTTATCTACTGGCTTTCCTGCGCGAACGGCTTCCATGATGGCGCGGATACCGAAAATCTGGTGTTGGTTTTCCATTTGGCAAAAGTAGTATAAAAAAACCACCGGGGATGCCGGTGGTTTTAGGTTGGATGAAACAAGTTTTTACAACTCGTCTTCTAGGAATCCGGTGCGTTTGTGGCCACCGAATTTGTAAACTGTTCCTGGATCCCAGTCGAATTCAGCTTCGAAGTAGATACTGTCTACTACGTGTCCGCCGAATGAGGTACCACCATTCTTGAATATCTTACCATTAGTTACGTGAACCGTACCACCCGCATAAAGTTCATCGGCCCCGGGTTGTCCGGAAAAGGTAAGGTTGGTAAAGTCGGTCGCCTGAACTTTCGTTTTGATTTCGAAAAATTCGTCGTGGTCGTCTATCCAGAAGTTCTCGTCGTTTGAGGAGGCGTTGTAGGTTGAATACAACACGTATCCGCCTCCGAAAGCCGGCGTTGCGCCGTCTGGTTCGTAGCCGACTATGTGCCAGTCACCTGCGAAGTTCTTCGTTTTGGTGCCTCCGGCATCCGGGTTTCCGCCTTCGTCGCATGAAACTGCAACAGTAAGACCGAAAATAGCCAGTGTCGTTGTGAGTATAGTGAATTTAAATCTTTTCATCTTAGCGTTTGATTAAGGTTCAATTTTATCGAGTACGACGTTGAAGGTAAAGCCAGCGTCCCACACGGTAGTGAAGGTAACCTGGTTTTGTTCTGGGTAAGCCATCAGATCGCTCATTACAGCATTTCCGCCAAAGGCACCCACAGAGAAAGGTGTGATGGAAAAGTTATTGGCCGGAATGCTGTTTGCCGTAATGACTACAGGCTGCGCCGCATATCCCGCACCGTAGGAACGGCCAAGATCGTAATAGCCTCCGATTCCGTCGGACATGCCGTAGGTACCATCGGTGTTTTTCCAGATCAACACATATTCCAGATCGGTATACTGTGCAGTAAGCACACCATTACGTGTCACGGTTGAACGGTAAAGACCTGCTATACTGCTGATAAGATCACTGTTTTCATATACGATAACCGTACGCCCTGCCGAACCTGAGAAACCGTCCTGGTTGGTGGCAGAGTAGGTAACCTGGTACACGTCGGGTTTGCTTGTGTCGACCGAACTGCCGTGCTGGTAAAGACCGGTAACGGAAGTAGCGTATTCGATTTCATTATCGCCTTCGGTCACCGTTACACCAGGGTCAGTATACGAACTTCCCTTCGGCACAAAGATCACATCATCACCCAATACAGTGAAGTTTGGGTAATAGGTCACATTCGAGACGCCACCTGTCGACTCATCAGAGCACGACACGAACAGTAGCGCGAGGATTGGGATTACAAATAGCTTTTTCATTTTCATTTTTTTTAGTTGGCATCCCACCATACCGGTGTTGTCACAGGTATAAGCGCAGGTGCATTTTGATTAGTGGTGGTCACGTTACTTGGGAAAACCAGTCTTTTAGGGAATTGACCTCCGGTAGTCCCGTTGACAGAGTAAGAAAACTCGCCTGGAACGTAGCTTTCGCTGGTTTGTGGTACCGACGATATTTCAGGATATCCGGTTCGGTTCTGCTCGAAGAAGGCTTCGAATCCGTTACCCGGGAAGAAGCTGGTCCATTTTTGCATAATGATTGCCTTGATCTTATCCTGAAGAGAACCTCCAGAAGGATATTCATAGGCTCCGCCTGGTGCAATATAAGCGGCCGCGCTGTGTCCATATTTGGAGAACATTTCAGTGACGGCAGCGTCATAGTTCGCTTTCGCACCTGCTCCCGCCGCATAGCGCTCACGTGCCTCCGCCTGAAGGAAAAGGCTTTCTTCATGGCTCATGAAATAAACAGGTGTGGTGGCACTGAGTTTCACGACGGCAAATGACGTTTGCGGTCCGGTGTTGTTGAAGTCACCTTGGTTGAGTGGTCCACCTGCGTTGTAGTAATCTTCCATACGCGGGTCATTGTTCTCATCAAGGTAGGAGTATAGCGTGCGGCTTGCGCGGATATTCAACCCAGTGTTCAATTGGCGACGATCGGTTTCGTATAATGGATTGCTTCGGTCGGGTGCGTCTTCAAATTGCGTCATTGCAGCATCTGTATCCAGAAATGCGACACCTGAATTCAACAGCTCAGTTACACCGGCCGATGCCACAGAAGGTCGTACTTCGGTTTGGCGGAGATATAACTTGAGGAGCAATGTGTTGGCGTAGGCCGTCCAGTTGTCCATGTTGCCAGCAAAAACAAAGTCATCATTGCCAGGAGTTTCACCGGTAGACGCCGAGAGATCTTTAGACAGGGCGTCTTTTAGATCCGCCACCATCCGGTCGTAAACTGCTTCCTGGGTTTGGAAAGCCGGCTGGAGGATATTGACATTATTGGCTTCGTCATACGGTATTTGGTCATAAAAGTCAGCCATTATCTGTGAGGCATGCACCTCAAGGGTAGTAGCCATCAGATAGTACTTCCAGTTACCTTGCTCATTTGCCAGTCTTTTTACGTTTCGGAGGTCGCCTAATGCGTCGTACATCGCCGTCCATCCCGCCACGTAGTCGTTGGTACCGATGGAATAATCATCGATTTCCTTATACTGGTTGCTCGAATTACCTTGTGTGAAATGCTGTGACCAAAATCCACCAATAAGGGCATAATAGGATCCTTGTGCACCTGCTACACCGGCAATTCCCGCAGGGAATTCTGTTTTAAGTGCTATATCCGACGGCGACAGCAAATCTGGATCGCTGTTCACATCAAAGTCATCTTTACTACATGAGAGTAGTAAAGCGGCCGCTGTTATTGACAAAACTATTTTTTTCATGATTCAATTTTTTAGAATGATAATTTGAGGGTAGCTCCATACGCCCTCTGCGAAGGCAACGATCCAAACTCACCGAATTCACTGGCAACACCATTACCGAAAGTGCTGACTTCCGGATCGACATATGAGTTTCCGTCAGGTGTCCATAGGAAGAGGTTTTTACCATAAACACCCAACTGCAGGCGAGTGATTCCCAATTTATCAGTAATCTTGGCAGGGAATGTGTAATACAGACTAACATCGCGCATACGAACAAACGTACGATCAATAATATGTCCTTGTTCGATACCCGGGTTATTAGTAGTATTACCCCAATAATTCGTGATATTTTCGAACGAAATAGGCGTCGTATTTTCTGAATAGGTGCCGTCTCCATTGTCAACCACAGAGTTCGGGATGATAAACGGATTTCGATCATTATAGGTTGTCATAATCCCATTACCAACAAAATCGTTCAATCTTCTTGTATACGAATACATCTCTCCACCCTGTTTCCAGTCAAATGCCATTGCGAGTGCAAACGCTTTGTATCGAAGAGTGGTCTGTAAGCCCATTACGAAGTCGCGCTGAATATTTCCAACCCGATTTTCTTCCTCAGATACAGTGTAGTAGCCGGTATCCGGATTCACAACATATTGACCGGCATCGTTTTTAACCGGGGTTCTTACGTAGAAAGTTCCGATCGGTTGACCTTCTTCAGCATACATGTTCACTCCATAAGCATTGTTAATCAACACTTTACTATCTCCGTCGATTCGGGTAACTTCGTTAAGGTTCTTCGTGAAAGTGTAATTCACCGTCCATTCAAAATCGGTTGTTTTAAGCGGTGTAAAACCCAACGCCAATTCAACACCCTTATTTTGTAAGTCACCCAGATTTACTGTTTGTGTCGTATATCCTGTGGATGGGTCAACCGGAAGTCGACTCAACAAACCTTTTGTTTTATTGTAATAAACGGAAAGGTCCAAAGTAAGCCGGTTGCTGAACAACGCCGACTCGACACCAAATTCAAATTCTGTCGTCTTCTCGGGTTTTAGTCGGTTGTTGCCCAAGTTCGAGGAAAGTTCATAGAAATTTACACCCCCAAGAGGCGCCACCAAACTACCAAAGTAAGCGGCGGCAGTACCAACGTTGAGTGTAGATAAGGTCTGATAAGCGCTGGTATCGTTAGCTACACCGGACATCGCCGCACGCAGTTTGACAAAGTCATTTCCTTTTTCATAGAAAATGCCACTGAGGGATACTGAAGGGTAGTAGTATACGTTATCAGACGCCGGAAGGGTAGACGTGACGTCGCGTCGCACAGATGCGGTGAGGAAGTATTTGCCATTATACGAAAGTTCTCCCTGAAGGTAGACCCCTGCAAATTTACGCAACTCGTCATTCTGGGTGATTGTAGGACGGTTGGCACTATTCCCAAGTTCGTAGTAGTTAGGTACATCGAGCCCGGTAACGTTTGCAGCAAAAGCATTAATCTCCTGTTTATTATATTGAGTGCCAAGTGTTGCTACCAGTCGTAGTTTTTCAGTAAGACTTTTGTTGTAGTTAAGGTTGAAATAGGTATCAAACTCGCTGCGTTCAATCCGCTGCTCGGTAACACCACCCACAACTGGGTTTGCACCCGCCAGATCGTTCGGTGAGCCGTCAAGATAGTCAACGATAGCGCCATAGCTCTTGATAGACTCATTGCGGTAGTTACCGCCAATCTGCCAACTCGCGGTCAGTTCAGGTGTAATTTTATACTCCAGGTTTACGTTGCCATAGAGATTATTACCCCTAATTTTTGTTGAGTTCTCGTTTATCGCCCACCAAGGATTCGTGGCATACGGTGTAAAGTAATAACTTGGGGAATTGAACGGATTATTTTTGTAGTCCTGCAGGTCCACGATACTTACGTCTCTCGGGATCTGCATCAAGTCCTGTTGCAGTGTAGAACCTTCACCTGCGTCATCGCCCTGACCGGTATTGACCGCATTTTGGTCTTTATTGACATAGTTGATTGCTATACGGGTACTAAATTTGCCCGATTTTATGCCGCCATTAAAGGCAAGCGTGCGGCGCAGGTACTGGTCGGCTGTTGTAGGAATGACGCCGTCGCTATTCAGATCGGTGAAGCTAAGTGCGAAATCTGAGAAATCGTTTCCGCCGGAGATAGAGAGAGCATTCGTGCGGGTGATGCCAGTGTCATAGAAATCCCTCACGTTATCTTCCAGTGCAACGTACGGCTTTATCTGCTGGGAATTGTTATAGACAGTACCCCACGGACGAATCTCACCGTTAAACGCGGGACCCCATGAGCCATTTTCATTACTTGGGCCCGAGCCTGTTGTAAGGGCAGAATATCCTAAGCCATTCCAGCCTTGGCCAAAACTATTTTGCGTGTGCGTCAGGCGTCCCACTTCGTTCATGTCGATAGAAGACACGAAGTCGATTTTAATTTTCTCCTGACGTTTTCCTTTTTTCGTCGTGATAATAATTACCCCGTTTCCTGCTCTTGAACCATAAAGTGCCGAAGCCGCAGCGCCCTTGAGGAATGTCATTGTCTCGATATTATTAGGATCGATATCGTTTAGTCCCGAGCCCCCGTCGAACGAGCGGGTCGTACCAGTAAAGCCGGTAAACGAGTTGTTAAGCGGAGATCCGTCGACGATAATCAGCGGGCTTGTTGAACCGGTGATCGATTTTATACCGCGTACAAAAATCTTCGGTGAAGCACCCGGAAGTCCCGGGGACGTGATATCGGCACCTGCCACCTTTCCAGACAGCGTTTCTAATGGGTTACCGTTGGCAACCTGAGTAAGCTGCGCCGAGGTCACGGTTGTTGTCGCATATCCCAGTGCCTTTTTTTCACGTTTGATGCCAAACGAGGTGACAACCACACCCTCGAGCTCTACTGCCGAGTCGGCCAGTTTCACATTAAGTGTTGTCGAAGTCGCCTTCTGTGTCTGTGTCTGCATTCCAATAAATGAAAACACAAGTGTGTCGGTCGGCGCGGCGGAAATGGAGTACTTACCGTCAAGATCGGTTTGCGTGCCGGTCTGCGTGCCCTGAATGAGGACACTTACGCCCGGCATCGGCAATCCATTGCCGTCGGTAACAGTTCCCGTCACCGTCCTTTGCTGCGCTATCGCCACCTGGACGCAGAGCAGCAAGAGTAATGCTACGTAATTTGTTAGTCGAGATTTCATATTGTATGATTTAGTTATAAAACCAAATATATGAAATAAAATGTTAAGAAAAACACGCCGTTCTGGTCGAAACCCTAAGAAAATCCTAATAAGTTTAGAAAATCGTCTTAAAACTTATATGCACGATGGAGTTTGATAGCCTGATTTGCTGCCCATTAGCGGTGCCGTTCGCATATGTGATTCGCAAAAGGCCATTTCGTGTTAAAATACCCGCACCAAGCCCGATTCCTAACAGTTTGCCATTGTTTCCGGACGTTTCATCTCTGTAATATCCGTAGTCAAGAACGGAATGGAGGTATAACGACGACCCTACCGTATACCGATATTCGCTCAGTATGCTTGTAAAGATTTGACCTTGAAGACTGTTCTCATTAAATCCGCGTATCGAGTTGATGCCGCCGAACCGATACAGCTCATTTAGGATGTAGTTGCCGCTTTGAAGGAAATAGTCCTGCGTTCGTATGAAGAGACTGTTTTTTTCATTCAGATAAAAGGAATGAAACGCGTCCAGCGTTATGAAGTACTGCCCCTCTGTTGCGGTTTTGGCTTCCCGCGAGCCCGTCCCGGCTTTCAACTGCACCCGCGTCTGTTCGGGGAACAGGAAATCGGAGGTGCGCAAATCCAGGAATTCGAAGGAAGCAGTCAGGAAACGATTGTTGAAATCGCTGAGGGTGCTCGTGTTCTGATTTTGGATGTCGCTCGATTCAGCCGACTGGTAGCCGAGATAGCCGCGGAGGTTGTGTCGGAAAAGATAGCCAGCTTCCAATGAGGTTTTCGTTGTCTGGAAGGTGCTGTCCTGACGGAAGATGTTCAGGGCCATTCGCAGCCCCAGTCGTGAGCGGAAGATGTACGGTAGTTCAAGTGAAGCATTGAAGGTCCGCTGCTGGTTGCCATCGCTTTTCCAATAGAGCGCAAACTCCTCTCCAGAATTTAGCAGGTTGGTCAGTTGCAGGTCGAGATACCCATTGAATCGGACGTTACGCTCCTCGTCATTCGAAAATCCAAGAAACCCTTCGAATCGGTTTGCTTTTGCCTTTTCAACATATACATAGACCTTGGTTGTGTCTTTTGTAAAGAGTATTTCCGGATAGCGCGTCTGGGTCACAAAGCGAAATTTATCAAATTCGGTTTTCAGCGCGGCCAGGTTGTCGCGGGTCAGGGGTTTATTTCGGAACGATCGTTCAACGCCGGCTTTATGTCCGGCAGGGAATTGGTCGTAGCCGTTGACCACAATCGCATTGACGCTTCGCCGGTCGCCCCGGTCAACCCACAGATCGGCCGCCAGCGCGCTTCCTTCCCGCCGGAAACGGCGTAGTTGCAAACGTGCCAGGGGGTAGCCGCTGCGTTCAAAGGCGGCGAGCCATTGTGTGAGCCGATTTTCTGATTCTGTAAACGGAACAGTCTCTTTTTCAGAGAGGGAAAGGATGTCACGAAGTGTTTCCCGTTCCGATGCACCTATATATATAAGGAGCTCTTTTGTGCGCGGACCCATTCGAAACACAGCGGTTATGGCAGAGTCGGTCGGACGCGTCCGGCTTACAATCTCATTTTCAATGAAACCGGCGCGGGTCAATTGCTCCGATACCGTCTCGAGTTCCCGGTTTACCGAACGCAAATCAGGATGCTGTTTCCGGTATGAAATCGAATCGAGGGTGCGTTGCGGGTCGGGCGTATCGCTTGCAAGGGTCAGCGTTATGCGTTGCGCCGACGCGGGCAGCAAAAAAAACAGGGCCGCAAAAAAGAGGAGTCGTCGCACGTAATACATTTGTATAGGAACGCAAGTTAACCCCTTTTTCATATACCGTTGACAATGCCGAAACACGAGCTTGAAAATTAATGTTTTACCATTTGTTTCATTCAAAATTATCCTTACATTTGCAACCCCGTAAAATGGGGATTTTATAACCAATAGTAATTATTAGCAGTACATTATGCCAACAATTCAGCAATTAGTAAGAACCGGAAGGGCTCAGATGACTAAGAAGAGCAAATCGATTGCTTTGGATGCCTGCCCTCAAAGAAGGGGAGTTTGTACGCGTGTTTACACTACGACGCCTAAGAAGCCGAATTCCGCTATGCGTAAAGTAGCGCGGGTTCGTCTTACCAATGGTAACGAAGTGAACGCTTACATCCCTGGTGAAGGGCACAACCTCCAAGAGCACTCGATAGTATTAGTCAGGGGCGGAAGGGTAAAAGACCTGCCGGGAGTTCGTTATCACATCGTCCGTGGTGCACTTGATACATCTGGTGTAGCCGGCCGTACGCAACGTCGCTCCAAGTATGGTGCAAAACGCCCAAAAGAAGCTAAAAAGTAATTAACTAGTCTGAAGTCAAAAGTCTGAAGTCAAAAGTCTGAAACGACTTTTCCACTTTCGACTTTCCACTTTCGACAAAAAAGCAAAGAAATGAGAAAAAGACAGGCCAAAAAAAGACCTCTTTTACCAGATCCAAAGTTTAATGATCAGTTGGTCACCCGGTTCGTGAACAACCTCATGTGGGACGGTAAAAAATCCGTAGCCTTTACCGTTTTCTACGATGCACTTGATATCGTGGAAAGCAAGAAGAACAATGATGAGAAGACCGCACTCGACTTGTGGAAAGACGCTCTCAACAACGTCATGCCTCACGTAGAGGTGCGTAGCCGCCGTGTAGGTGGTGCGACGTTCCAGATCCCGATGCAGATTCGTCCGGACCGTAAAATTTCCGTAGCCATGAAGTGGCTGATCCTCTACGCACGTAGAAGAAACGAGAAGTCAATGGCCCAGAGACTGGCAAACGAGATCCTGGCCGCTGCCCGCGAGGAAGGCGCCGCTGTTAAAAAGCGTATGGATACGCACAAAATGGCGGAAGCAAACAAAGCATTCTCTCACTTTAGATTCTAATCACCCAAAATGGCAAGAGACTTAAATTACACCAGGAATATCGGGATCGCCGCCCACATCGACGCCGGAAAGACGACGACTACGGAGCGTATCCTTTTTTACACCGGTAAATCACACAAAATCGGAGAGGTGCACGATGGTGCTGCAACGATGGACTGGATGGCGCAGGAGCAGGAGCGTGGTATCACGATCACCTCTGCTGCGACTACCTGCGAATGGACGTTCCCAACCCAACAGGGTAAACCAACTCCAGACGCAAAATCGTACCACTTCAACATCATCGATACCCCGGGACACGTTGACTTCACCGTCGAGGTCGAGCGCTCACTGCGCGTGCTCGACGGCGCGGTGGCCGTGTTCGACTCGGTCGCGGGCGTGCAGCCGCAGTCGGAGACGGTGTGGCGGCAGGCCGACCGCTACGGCGTGCCGCGCATCGCCTACGTCAACAAGATGGACCGCATCGGCGCCGACTTCGACGCCGCCGTCCAGACGATG
>DATGXZ010000399.1:0-2274 GCA_035298445.1 Flavobacterium sp. | reverse complement strand
GTGTATAAAACCCGCCATTGTCGCGGGGCTCGTCGGCACCAATGGGGGAGAAATCCCCGAAATGGCCTTCGCGCTTGACGTTCCAGGCGCCCACGGTCGTCAGTTTGGGATAGCTCTTGATTTCGACCCGCCAACCCTCGTCATCGGCCAGGTGCCAGTGGAAGGTGTTGAACTTGTAGCGTGCCATACGGTCGATATAGTCCATGACCTCGGCTTTGGTGAAGAAGTGCCGCGCCACGTCGAGCATGAGTCCACGATAGGCAAAACGCGGGTAATCGGTGATGGTCACAAACGGAACCGACCACCGTCCGTTACGCAGCCGGTCGGTGCGCTCGATGTCTTTGGGCAGGAGTTGCAATACGGTTTGTACGCCGTAGAAGAGGCCCTTTTCAGTATTGGCCCGGATAAAAATCCCGCCTGAGTTCACGGCCATACGATAGCCTTCGTCACCCAACAACCGATCGGTTTCTTTGTTTAGGATGAAATGCAGTGCGGCTTTCTCTTTTGGCGCCGCCGGGCGAAGGACAATGCCTGTAGGTCGAACGAGGAAGTCTTTTAAGTAGGCCGTTACCTGCTGGCAGCGTTTGGCATCGGTTGCGGTGAACGTCAGCACCTTCGGGAGGGTGAAACGACCCCGTCGGGTGGTCATCTCAACCGGCTCGGGGATGATGGATTGGGCAAACGAACAAAGGGGTACAAGCAGTAAGAGGTAACGAAGCTTCATGGGCGTGGTTGTTTGAGGACGCGGTCGATTTCCCGCAGTAAAAGCGTGTAGGCCGGGTCGGCCATCATGTGGTCGTAGCCGCCTAGTTCGATCAGGCGGTGGTCGGGATGTCCGATGACGGTGAGCATGCGGTCGAGGTAGGCGTTTTCATCGTAACGCCCGAGCAGTTCAAGGTTACGGTCGCCGGTGATCAGCAGTATCGGTGGTGCGTCTTTGCGGATGTGAAACAAAGGCGCGAGTTCATCTATGACGGGTTGGGTTTCGGGGATGCCGCGTTCTTTGCGTGCGGTGAAATGGGTGATGACCTGCGGACTGAACGGCACGATGCCCGCCAGTGTGTTGGGATCGAGTTGGTAGGCGGCGAGGTAGTGTTTGTCGAGGGCGACCATCAGGTCGAGGTAGCCACCGGCGGAATGGCCCGAGAGGAAAACCTTTTTCGGGTCGCCTCCGTATTCGGCAATATGGCGGAGTGTCCAGGCGACGGCGGCTGCGGCATCGCCGATGATATCGACGACTTTGGCGTTAGGACTCAGGCGATACCCGACGCCTACGACGGCGATTCCTTTGTCGGTAAGGGCCTTTGGTATTTCCCGTGCGCCACCGGTAAGGCCGCCGCCGTGGAACCAGATGACGGTGGCGAAGCCTGGTTTTTGGGGGTAATAGAGATCCAGTACGCATTGGGTGTTGCGGTAGGTATCGCCTTTGTCGGGATAGTAGGATATGGCGGTCTTGGTTTGGTATTGTGCAGTCAGTGTGGTGGTGACCAGCAGCAAAAGCAGCCCGAGTTTCTTCATAGGAATGGTGTTGCCCAAAGATAGCAGATTTGGGCGGATGGGGAAGCGCCTACGCACCAGACGTGAGACGAGGTGTGTGGGATGAAGTGGACGTTGGGTATCTATTGATGGGGATTGTGTATGGGGTATACACGGGGTATACACGGGATATATACGGAATATATGCGGGGCGGATACGAACGCTGTTTAAGGAAGAACGGCCCGACGCACGACCGAGGTATTCCGTGATTACCCTTTTACAGTGGGGAAAAAAGTGTCGTTTTCGGAAATTTGGGTCTATTTAGGTCGTTTTCGGAAATCGGTTTTTGGAAAACCGGAGGGTCGCTCTTTAGTTTTGACAGGGTGTTTTGAGTTGGTATTTCATTTTTTATTCTTTATGTTATGGCGAAACAGAGTGGCATTTTCAAGATCGAAGGAAAGATCGACGAACTGAGTTTCTATAAGCGGGGCGATGTGTATTTGGTGCGGAATAAGGGTGGGGTGAGCCGGGAGCGACTTATGAATGATCCGGCTTTTCAGCGAACGCGCGAGAACATTTCGGAGTTTGGGATGGTGGCGAGCGCCAGCAGGATACTCCGACACGGAGGGGCCCCAGTGTTTCGGCGTGCGTATGATCCGCGGTTGCACAATAGGCTGATGCGCTTGATGACGCTGGCGAAGAACCTGGACACTTTGTCGAGGCGGGGGAGCCGACAAGTGGCGGAGGGTTTTAGAACGGCGGAGGGCCGTTTGTTGCTGCGGGGTTTTGACTTCAAC
>DATGXZ010000398.1:0-3360 GCA_035298445.1 Flavobacterium sp. | reverse complement strand
TTGTATGGCATCTCCCGCAAATACGAAGTGTCGGTAGCCGACCTCGAACAGGCCAACCCCAAAGCACTTACCGGATTGAAGGCAGGGGACAGTCTCGTCATCCCGCGCGGAAAGGTGAAGGCTGAGAAACCTAAAGCTGCCGTCAAAGCTGCCACTAAAACGACCACGTTTCACACCGTTGTGGCTGGCGAAACGAAATTCGGCATCGCCAAGCAATATGGTATTTCGGTAGCGGAATTGGAGGCTGCCAATCCAGAAATCCAGAATGGAGGGCTACAGATTGGATTCCAACTGAGGATCGTAGCCGACCACGCCGTGCGTCCGGCGGAAGAAGCCCCAAAGCCGGTGGTCGTAAAAGAAGAGCCGAAGAAGAATGACTTCCAGGAATATACCGTTAAACCTAAGGAAACGCTTTATGGATTGGCCCGCCGGTTCGACATGAGCCAGGACCAACTGCTGAAGCTCAACCCAGAACTGGCCGATGGCGTCAAAGAAGGGATGGTGTTGAAACTGCCGATGAACATCCGGTTTTCCACTGCTGATAAAACAGCATCGGGGTTAGCGGCGACCCTTCGGACGACTGAGCGCAAGAAACTGGTGCTCTTACTTCCTTTCAATATCTCCAAAATACAAGGAGACACGTTGAACTCCGTGTCATCGCGACTGAAAACCGATAAATTCCTCAACATGACGCTCGATTTTTATTCGGGTGCGTTGATGGCCATCGATTCGGCGCGTACACTCGGGCTCAATGTCGACGTGCGCATACTCGATTCACAGGAAACCAAGAATGCCTCGGCAGTCGCGTCACTGGTACAGCAGGAGAATATTGCTTCCGCGGATGCTGTAATCGGTCCGTTTTACCAGGCCAATGCCGAGAAAGCGGCGGAACTGCTGGCGAAAGCGAAGGTACCGGTGATCTCACCCCTTTCCAAAGACACGGGAAAACCGTATCCCAACCTGATCCAGTCGATGACGCAGGAAGACTATATGAAGGACGGCACCTATAATTATATGGTTTCGAAAGGAAATGTCCTGGCAGTCGTCGATCCGAAGAAACTGTCGGTCAAGAAATACCTCGCTGAAAACCAGAAACAGGTACGTCCGGTGCCTTTCGTCAACGGGGTGCTGTCGGCCGATGGTATCCGTTCGATGCTGGTAAAAGACAAAAAGAACTTTGTAGTTTTGGAGACCGAGAGTACGCTAATGATCAAATCGACTATCAATGCGCTGCTGCCGTTAATCGCCGAATACGACATACAATTGGCCGTGACAGGTCCGAACGAAACGCTTGATTTCGAAGAGATACAGGTGGCTAACCTGGTAAAACTGCGACTGCTGTATCCGTCATTAACACGCGATAACGAATCGGCCGACGCCACGGTTTTTGAACGCGAATACAAAGAGAAAAACAAGATTTTCCCGAATCGCTATGCCGTCCGTGGGTTCGACGTCACTTTCGATACACTGCTGCGGTTGTCACAGGAGAAATCCTACCTGCAAACGCTTGAAACCGTGGTTTCCCAGCAGGTCGCCAACAAGTTCGACTACGAGCAAAAGAGTTCGGGGGCGTTCGTTAATACGGGGTATTTTATTTTGTATTATGATACGGATATGACAGTGAAGACGGTGGGTGAATGAACAATGTACGATGAACGATGAACGATGAAGGATGAAGGATGAGGGATGTACAGTGAACAATGGGTGGGAAGGCGAATGATGTACAATTTGTGTAATGTGTGATGAGAAGTCGGTGTTTCTTTGATTGTTTCATCCATTTTCCGTCTGTTTTCAGGTCTTTATTCATGAATCTGTAAGAAATTGAGATCTGGGTCTATGCTAACCCGTACTTGACGTATCGCTATCGCTGGTTGCTATTTCTTTTCCTTACATTTTATCCCCTCCAATCCCATTCTTCATTTGTGACTTTGTTCATTTCTAACCCTCCATTGTTACTTGTACCTTGTTCATCGTTAATTAAGAAAATATGACCTCCCAAGTTACCTACCTCGGCGATCTCCGCACCTCCTCCCAACACATAGCCTCCGGGTCTGTTATAGTGTCAGACGCGCCTGTCGATAACCACGGACGTGGTGAAGCCTTTTCTCCCACCGACACTGTGGCGAACGCCCTTGCAAGTTGTATGTTTACGGTCATGGGCATCAAGGCCCGCGATATGGGAGTGGATTTTACCGGATCGACCGCTTCGGTCACTAAGCACATGCAGGCGGATCCGCGTCGGATTTCGAAGATTGAAGTGGTTTTCGACATGAAGGTTGCGGTGGATGAGAAGACCCGCACCATACTCGAACGCACCGCGCATACTTGTCCGGTTCACCTGAGCCTGCATCCCGATATCGAGAAGGTCATCACCTTCCAATGGCAATAGGCGCTGCTACATGCTCCCACAGGAAGAACTCATCCAACTCGCACACACCAAAATGCCGTTCGGGAAATACGAAGGGCGCTTTCTCGTGGACTTGCCTGAGTTCTATCTCGTATGGTACCGCAACAAAGGCTTCCCAAAAGGAAAACTGGGCAACCAGATGCAACTCGTCTATGAGCTGAAATTAAACGGGTTGGAAGGATTGTTACGCGACATCCGCCACCGGTTTCCCCGCACCTGATTCCCTGCTATTTTCCGGTTTGCCCATACGCCTAAATCCGAAATATTCGCGTATTTTTGCGCCGGTTTTTCCACACGACCACACAACACAACAACTACGATAATGACAAAAACGAAGTACATTTTTGTGACCGGCGGCGTGAGCTCTTCCCTCGGGAAAGGCATCATTGCGGCCTCCCTCGCGAAATTGTTGCAGGCCCGGGGTTACAGGGCCACGATACAGAAGTTCGATCCTTATATCAATGTGGATCCGGGCACGCTGAATCCGTATGAACATGGCGAATGTTACGTAACTGATGACGGTGCTGAAACCGACCTCGACCTGGGGCACTACGAACGCTTCCTGAATGTGCCGACGTCCCAGGCCAATAACGTCACCACCGGACGCGTATACCTGTCTGTCATCGAGAAAGAACGCCGGGGTGAATTCCTGGGAAAAACCGTGCAGGTCGTTCCCCACATCACCAATGAGATCAAAAGCCGCATGCAGCAATTGGGCCACAGCGGTGATTTCGACATTGTAATCACGGAAATAGGAGGGACGGTCGGTGACATCGAATCCCTTCCGTATATCGAATCCGTCCGACAATTAGTCTGGGAACTGGGCGATCAAAACAGCCTGGTCGTACACCTGACCCTTATCCCATTCCTTGCGGCCGCCGGTGAACTGAAGACAAAGCCGACCCAACACTCTGTCAAGACGTTGATGGAAAGCGGTATCAAGGCGGACATCC
>DATGXZ010000397.1:0-4516 GCA_035298445.1 Flavobacterium sp. | reverse complement strand
GGGGCAAGCTTCCCGATGCTGGATTTCCGCTTATTTGAGAGTGATCCGCACCTCGTCGTGAGCGTTAGTTAAAGTTGTCTAAATCTTTTGAAAAGAACGATTTGCGGCACGATAATTGAAAACAAGCAGACAGATTTTTGTGTTTGTTTTATTGGTTCGGAAAGCCCTGGTCATTTGACCGGGGTTTTCTTATTTAGGACGGTAGCGTTGGTAGGTGCCGTTGGGGTATAAGACCAAGAGTTCATCGGTTGCAGCGGGAGAGGCGCTTGTCGGTTCCGATGCCAATGCTGTTCCGGGCGCAGGAAGGGAAGGAGCGGGTATAGTGGGCGCATGTTGGATATCGTCTCTAAGGAAAGGTTCTTCTCCTTTCAAAAGCCAATACAGGTTAACCTCCGGAAAGCGTTCGCTGAGTTTTAGGATAAAGTCGAGTCCGGGTTTATTTCGCCCCGAAACCAAATGCGAAATGCCCGAACGCTGCACGCCGATCGCGTCGGCCAAGGCAGAGGCGGAGAGGTGGTAATGAGCCATGAGTGTGGCGAGCCGGGCGACGAAATTTGGATCCTGCGACATGTTACAAATGTAGAGGTTACAATCGTAAACAACTAAGTTCGGCGATTAATATTTACATATGTAAACATACAAATTAATGGTTTTTTACATGTTGTCAGACTTCACATAAACGTATTTTATATACTGAAAATGAATGTATTAAAAATCAATTATATAATTATGGCAGTAATGGATGTTTAGGTTGTTTACAAATGTAATTATTACTCACTGTTTACCAACCTACACACAAAACGGCCTACCTTTGGACCTATAGTATCGCTATGAGTCACTCGTTTTTTACTACCTATAAAGAGGCGGCGCTCTCGGGCCGCTACCTTACCCTCTCGCATATCACGCCGCTATTGGAAGCCTTGCAACGGAAGGCAGAGGTTCGGGTAGCGGGACATTCGGTGGAAGGAGAACCGATATCGGTGTGTGTCGTCGGACACGGACCCGTTCGCATCTTATTATGGTCACAGATGCACGGCAACGAAAGCACCACTACCAAGGCGGTGTTCGATATCGTGAACTGGCTTACCTCAGACGAGGCTTCGGCCGTCGAGGCGCGTTCACATTGTATTTTTTGTTTCGTCCCCCTACTCAATCCGGATGGCGCGCGCCGGTATACCCGCGAAAATGCGAACGGCGTCGATCTCAATCGCGACATGCAGACGTGTACCCAACCGGAATCGACCTTGCTGCGGAAAATCTACGACGAGTTCGCGCCCGACTGGTGTTTTAACCTACACGACCAACGCACAATCTTTGGTGCGGGCGACAGCGGAAAGCCTGCCACGGTATCGTTTCTATCACCGGCTTTTGACGAGGCGCGTTCCGTTAACGAGTGCCGCCTCAAGGCAATGGCCGTCATAACAAGGATGACAGACATGTTGCAGGCCGTCATTCCAGGGCAGGTGGGTCGGTTCGACGACGGTTTCAACCTGAACTGCGCCGGCGATACCTTCCAGCATCTGGGAACACCGACAATATTGGTGGAAGCGGGACATTTTCCCGATGACTACGAACGCGAGGAAACACGAAAATGCATTTTTTTAGCATTATTGACCGCAATTCAAACAATTCACGAAATCGATATAGTAGAGGGGGTTTTGGAGAAATATGTAGATATTCCTCAAAATAAGACGGTTTTTTTTGATTTTGTATACAAAAATGTCGCTATTAATTATGATAATTCAGAAATAATCGCCACTTTTGCTGCTCAGTTCACGGAGAGATTGATTGAGGATAAAGTAGTTTTTGAGGCTTTTATCGTTAAAATCGACAATCTGGAAGGGTATCACGGGCACACCGAGTTTGACGCGCAGGGTGCGTTGCTCACCACACCTGAAGGCCAGCCATTACAGGTAGGCCTGAAAGCTGATTTTCGAATCGGCGACCTCGACTTCGTGAACGGAAGCATTGGATAACACGCACGAACATAAACGAAGTCAAAAACAAACTGGTTATGAGCAAATTCCGTTTAGATGAAGTTGATCATCAGATCCTCGACATGCTGATCGACAATACAAGGGTACCGTTTACGGATATCGCCAAGAAACTCCTAATTTCCGCGGGTACGGTACACGTACGTGTGAAGAAAATGGAAGACGCCGGCATCATCATGGGTTCTTCCCTGACGCTGGATTACGAGAAACTCGGGTATTCTTTCATCGCTTACGTCGGTGTATTCCTCAACAATACCTCCCAAACTAAATTCGTCCTGGAGCGCATCAACGAGATTCCGTTCGTTACTGTGGCCCATGTAACCACCGGTAAGTTCAACATCTTCTGTAAGATCCGCGCGAAAGACACCAAACACGCCAAGGATGTAATCTTCATGATCGACGACATCGAAGGTGTCTACCGCACCGAGACGATGATTTCACTGGAAGAGAGCATCAACGACAAAAAGCGCCTGATGCACACCATCTTCAAGAACATGTAAGCAACGCTTCAAAATATGTAAAAACCTCGGAATTGACGCCGGGGTTTTTTTATTATCTTAGGACAAATTCCCATTGCCATGTATACGCCAACGAAGCTCGAGCGCTTCAACCAGAACGTGTTGTCACGTTACCATATCTACAATAGTGTCTTTATTACCCTTCCGTTCGATGCCATCGACAATACCGGGACGCTCTTGCCGTTGTTCAGCGATATCTGCGAACAAGGCTACCAGGAGCGTCTTAACCCCAAGGAAATCTTCGAACGGTTTGCGGCAAAATACCTTGAGCAGCCTTCCGAGCAGGAGAAAATCGACCTAATGTTCCGCTTCATCCAATACGTCGAGCGGCAGGTGGTGCTCTTCGATGCCATTGAAGACGCGGCCTTCGACAGTGTCAACAACCTCGAGGGGAAGGGCTCTTTGCGTGATATCAAGGAAACAGCTGAAGCAACGGAACGGCTGCCCGAACTGCGTACGTTCCTGTCGGAATTCAACGTTCGTCCGGTGCTTACAGCGCACCCTACCCAGTTTTACCCCGGTTCGGTATTAGGCATCATGACAGAGCTGACCAAAGCCATCCGCCATGACGACCTGTTATCCATCAAGGAGCTATTGGCGCAACTGGGCAAGACCCCGTTCATCAAAAAAGAAAAACCAACGCCCTATGACGAGGCCGTCAGCCTGACGTGGTACCTTGAAAATGTCTTCTATCCTACCGCGGGCGACATGATCGATTACATCCACAAGAATGTTTTTGGCAATGAAAACGTCGAAAATCCGGTCATCCAGCTCGGCTTCTGGCCCGGCGGCGACCGTGATGGCAACCCGTTCGTCACCACTGAGATCACGTTGAAAGTAGCCGACCGGCTCCGTACGTGCATCCTTAAAGCCTATTACAACGAGATCCGCAAACTCAAGCGCAAGCTCACCTTCCGGCACGTCAGCGATCTGGTGGCCGAAATAGAAGAGAAACTCTATAGATCGGTCTTCTACTCAAAAGGCGAATTGTTCATCACCGAAACCGAACTCACGGAGAAACTGGAAGTCATCCGCGACATCGTCATCCGCGAACACCAATCGCTGTACCTCGATGATATCCATTCCGTACTCAACAAAATCCGGCTGTTTGGTTTCCACTTCGCCACGCTGGACATCCGTCAGAACAGCAAAATCCACGATGCCGTATTTCAGGCGCTGGCACAACAATACCCGGATTTGCTTCCAAAAGGTTATTTCGACCTCCCGGAAGCCGATCGTATTGCCGCCCTTGCGAACCTAACAAAGTCGTTGGAATTGGATGCCATTACGGATGAAACGGCCCGCATGACGCTCGATTCGGTGCAGGCGATGCGACGGATACAGGAGAACAATGGCGAGAAGGGCTCCAATCGGTATATCATCAGTAACAACGAAGGGGCGCTGCACGTGCTCGAAACTTACGCGTTCTTTGGTTTATGCGGATGGAACGAACCCGCCGTTGATATTGTCCCGCTGTTTGAATCGGTTGACGACCTGGCCCGTGCGCCAAAAGTCATGGAGCGGCTTTACGAAACGCCCCGTTACCGCACGCATCTCGCCCGCCGCAAGAACGAGCAGACGGTCATGTTGGGCTTCTCCGATGGCACCAAAGACGGCGGTTACCTGCGGGCGAACTGGAGTATCTACCGTGCCAAAGAGGCTATTACCGAGGTGTCACGGCGCTATGGCATACAGGTCATCTTTTTTGACGGACGGGGCGGTCCGCCGGCTCGCGGAGGAGGAAAGACCAGTAAATTCTACGCCTCGCTCGGACCCGAGATCGAAAGCCGGGAAATACAGGTCACCGTACAGGGGCAAACCATCAGTTCAAATTTCGGGACGGTGGATTCCTGCCGCTACAACCTTGAAAACCTATTGAGCGCCGGTGTCGCCAACCATATTTTCCAGAAGGGCGACAATGCGCTGTCTGAACGCGATAAGGCATTGCTCGATGACCTGGCCCAATTGGGGTATGAGAAGTATATCGATTTCAAGAACCATCCG
>DATGXZ010000396.1:0-7425 GCA_035298445.1 Flavobacterium sp. | reverse complement strand
ATGTATTTTCGTTGTTTCAAGTGCTTCGCGGAGGGTCATCGGCGGCAGTATGCTGGGCAACCGCTTCGCCAACATCGTCTTTCCCGCCCCCGGAGGCCCGATCAGTATCAGGTTATGGCCGCCGGCCGCCGCGATTTCCATACAGCGCTTGATGCTTTCCTGTCCTTTGACATCCGAAAAATCAAACTCCGGAAAATCGAGGGTGCGGTAAAACTCGGCCCGTGTATCGATAACCGTCGGTTCCAACATGCCTTTTCCTTCAAAGAAGTCGATCACCTCCGTGACATTCTCGACTCCGTAAACATCGAGTCCGGCTACGATTGCCGCCTCGTTTACATTCTGTTTGGGCAGGAAAAAACCCTTAAATCCATCTTCCTTGGCCTTAATCGCAATCGGGAGCGCACCGCGAATCGGCTGCAGGCTTCCGTCGAGCGACAATTCACCCATTATGATATAGTTCCCGACATCTTCCGAAGGTATCTGTCCGGACGCCGCCAGAATGCCAATCGCCAGTGTCAGGTCGTAAGCCGATCCTTCCTTCCGCATATCAGCTGGCGCCATGTTGATGGTGATTTTCTTCCCCGGAAGGGCATACTCATTGTTCTTCAACGCCGCCGCAATCCGGAAGCTACTTTCCTTAACCGCATTGTCGGGGAGTCCGACCAGGTGGTACCCAATTCCTTTATCGATATTGACCTCGACCGTGATGGTCGTAGCCTCTACCCCAAAAACCGCGCTTCCGAAAACCTTTGTCAACATGTGACGAAGATAGAGAGGCCAAACGGGGTGATTTTACGGTTTTTCCGTATCAAATCTTAAAATTCCAGTACCCGATTTTTCGCCAAATGTAAAATAAACCACTCCATAAGTAAAAAACATTTGTCTATATGTAAAGTATATTTTACATTTGATAAAAATTCAAAAACGATGAAAACACATTTTTTGTTTCCGGCCTCGTATCGCCGGGTGGGTTGGGTCCTTTTCGTTCCCGGACTCGTATTAGGTAGTATTATGACGGGCTTCGACGCCCTTAACGAAGTCGCCGAACTTCCGGTATTTGCGATCTGGGATGGTGGGATTCTTTCGAAATCGGTTGTCATGGGCGTCACACACAATAATGTAGTGGACGAAATAGCGGTAACGTTGATTGTCATCGGCGGTATGCTCACCGGTTTCGCCCGAACACCCGATGAAGACGAGTTTATTGGCAGCATCCGTTACGAAAGCCTCGTATGGGCGATGTACTTCAACTTCGGATTGGTGTTGGCTACCACCCTCTTCCTTTATGGAACAGCGTATTGGTATTTTATGCTGTTGAACATTATCGGCATGCTGGTGTTTTTCGTCTGCCGCTTCCACTATAAATTATACCAACTCCGAAAATCCTATCGCGATGAAGAATAACCTTAAAGTGTTGCGGGCCATGGCCGACATCTCGCAGGGCGACCTGGCGGAGAAAATCGGGGTGAGCCGACAGACCATCAACGCGATGGAAAAAGGTAAATACGTGCCGTCGACCGTGCTGGCCTTAAAACTGGCACGGTTCTTCGGGAAGTCGGTAGAAACAATCTTCGAACTCGACGAAACCGATGGGTAGCGGCGAACTTACTTCAATACCGTAAACTCTATCGTTGAATTTCCGAAGAGGCGGTGCAGCTGTTTTTTGAAGGCTTCTGGTTCGGCATAAAAGATGTTTTCGACGTAGGTCTGCGGATTGCGGTCGATCAACGGGAACCACGTACTTTGGACCTGTATCTGTATCCGATGCCCCTTTTTGAAGGTATGGAAGACGTCCTGCAATTTGACATCGACTTCGGTCGTCTGGTTAGGCACAAACGGCTTAGGATCGGAGAAGCTGTCACGGAAACGACCGCGCATCACTTCACTCCGCACCATCATGTGATAATTACTCATACGCAGGTAGGGCGCCACTTCTTTTGTTTCAGGCTCGTCAGCGGGAAAGACGTCGATGAGTTTGACGATCCAGTCGGCATCGGTGCCGGTGGTGGCGACCTGCAGTTTGGCCAGGATGTCACCGGCCAGCGTCACATCTTCCTCTAGTACGGGCAGATCGAACACCAATACATCCGGACGACGCGCGGCGAAACGCTGGTCATCGGTCATGTATTTACGCGGCGTGAGTCCTTTTTGCTGGATGTCTTCAGTAGACGGAACCGGGCGGTTGGGGTCGGATACGAATTCCATCGTGGTAACCGAGATTGGAGTTTCCCGCGAAAGCGAACCGCCGTTGAGAAAATACTTTTCCTTCTGTGTAGCCTGTGGCGGCCAACTGTCAAAGGTCTTCCACTCTTTGCGACCGGTGTCAAACACATAGGCTTCCGGCAAACCACTGGGGCCTTTCCCACCATCCTTTAGAAAGTGGCGGAAGAACTTCGCCTCGATATTCTCCTGGAAAAACTTCGAAATGTCCTGGCCGAAATTGATATTGCCAATAATCTGCTCGGGGTTATTCCGGGCCCAGTCACCATGGCTCCACGGCCCCATCACTAATGTATTATAGGTCTTACTGTTCTTTTCAACCGTACGGTAGCTGTTGAGCGGCCCATAAAGATCCTCGGCATCAAACCATCCGCCCACAAACATGACGGCCGGCTTCGTATTCCGCAGGTGCTGCAACAGGCCGCGTTTCTGCCAGAAGTCGTCGTAGCTTACATGCGTCTTCAACTGCGCCCAAAACTCGTCGTCGGGTTGCAGGTAGGTATCAAGGTTTTTAAGCGGGCCAATGTCGAGGAAAAACTGGTAATCGTCTTTGGAAGGTACTTTAGGAAAGGAAAACCAATCGGCCGTTGTCCGCTCTTTTTTCTGCGGACCAAACAGCGGGGTGACTTTCCAATAACTCAACAAATAGGCGCCGTTGTGGTGGAAGTCGTCGAAGAAGAAATCGGCAATACAGGCCTGTGGCGAGACCGCTTTCAACGCTGGATGGCTGTCGATCAGCGAATACGAAGCGTAGAAACCCGGATAGGAAATGCCCCAAATGCCGACGTTACCGTTGTTATTCGGTACGTTTTTGACGAGCCAGTCAATGGTGTCGTAGGTATCCGATGCCTCATCTACCTGCGATTTACTCTTTTTGTTGGGAATGTAGGCCCGCATATTGTCATACGTACCATCGCTCATGTAGCGACCGCGAACGTCTTGATACACTACAATATACCCTTCCTTCATCATGGTCGCATCCGGCCCAATGCTTTTAGGGAACTGATCAGGACCATAGGGCGAGCAGTCATAGGGCGTGCGTTGCATCACGATCGGGTATTTCACCGACACGTCCTTTGGCGAATAGATGACGGTATAAAGTTCGATGCCGTCACGCATGCGGATGTGGACTTCTTTCTTGGTGTAGTGATCGGCGACGTAGGAGTCGCTGTTTTCCTGTGCCCTCAGCAACGAAGCCGACAAAAGGGCGATAACAAGCAGTTTTTTCATAGAGGCAAAAAACCCGGCAACCGCCGGGTCTGTTTATTTTCTAAACTTGGAAATACCGTCTTTCATCCAGTTGTAATACTCCTCGATGTTGGGTGTATACGGAATCGGCGTATTAAGCGGTTTTTCATCCAAACCAATCAAAACGTAGTACGGACGCGTGTTGTTTTTAAACCGTTCGAGTTGGAAATCCGACCATTTGTCGCCAATCGTCACAATTTCCTTTCCTGTTTTTGACACATACCGCTCGTTTTCCGGAAGGTCTTTCCGCCAGTCGCCATAGAGCGAAATCAACACGACCTCTTCCTTTAGCATTTTGAGGATGCGGGGATCCGACCATACCTTCGTTTCTGTCAGACGACAATTGGTGCAGGCTTTTCCGGTAAAATCGATGAATACGGGTTTGTTCACCTTTCGGGCGTACGCCAGTCCTTCTTCGTAATCTTCAAAAGAAACAATGTCATACACACCATACACCGCATGCTCCGGCAGTGCCTGTTTGCTTTCGCCTCCTGATGACACGCCTCCTAAACCATTCGGACTTTCGCTGTATGTCGGCGGTGGCGGAAACGCACTGATGAGCTTCAGCGGGGCGCCCCAAAGGCCGGGTATCAGGTAAATAGTGAAGGTTAAGGAAATCAACCCTAATACCATGGACGTGACCGACACATGTGAGCGGTTATCGTCGTGCGGCAGTTTGAGTTTGCCAAAAAGATAGAGCGTCATAGCGGCAAAAATAGCGATCCAGAAAGCAATGAAGACTTCACGCTCGAGTATGTGCCACTCGCTGACGAGGTCGGCATTGGAGAAGAATTTGAGAGCAAGGGCCAATTCGACAAAACCGAACACGACTTTAACGGAATTCAGCCATCCTCCCGACTTTGGCATATTCGACATCAGGCGGGGGAAAAGCGCAAAAATCATGAAAGGCGCAGCGAGTCCGAGGCCAAGTCCAAACATGGCAATCGTAAGCAGCCACGCGCCACCGTCGGTTGACAATACCGTTCCGAGTGTACCACCAAGTGCGGGTCCCGTGCAGGAAAAGGAGACAATGATCAGCGTCAACGCCATAAAGAAAATCCCTGTGACGCCGCCCGAATTCGACGCATTGTCGACGCGGTTTGCCAGACGGCTCGGCATCGTGATCTCGAACGCCCCGAAAAAGGAAATGGCGAAGACCACGAAAATGAGGAAGAAGAACAGGTTCAGCGGCACATTCGTGGAAATGTCGCTGAAAATGCCCGGATCCAGTTTTTCGAAGATGTGGAAGGGTACCGAAATCAGGACGTAAATCAGCACGATAAAGGCACCGTAGGTAAAGGCGTCGAATTTTCCTTTTGCTTTATTCGACGTCCGCTTGATGAAGAAACTCACGGTCATCGGAATCATCGGGAACACGCAGGGTGTGAAGGTCATCACCACGCCGCCCAGCAACGAAAAGATGAAAATGAGCCATGGGTCTTTTTTCTCTCCTTTTGTTGTATCCTCTGTTACCGCTTTCGCCTCGGTTGGAGAGCCAGCCGGAGTTGTTTCGGCGACTGTATCCGTAGACGTTACTTCTGTAATAGTATCCGTTGCGCCCGTCAGCGGCGGTTCTATTGCAGGAGCCACTGTCTGCCCTGCATCGGTGGGAAGGGTAAACGTAAAGTTTTCTTTATCGTTGATACAGCTTTCCTGACAAACCTGGTAGTCGACCAGGGCCGAGATCGTGGTAAGTCCGGGTTTCAGCACCTTTATCTTTTGCCGGAGTACGAGATTGTGTTCAAAAAACGTCTCATCCACTCCAAAGACATCGCTGTATTTTTTGATGGTTTTGCTTTCAGTTGTTTTCCCTATCAGTTGGTAGCCTTTCCCGGCTCCTTTAAAGGTCACGATCATCGGAAGCGAGCCGTTTTCGTCAGTGAACTGGGAATACACGTGCCAGCCCTCGTCAATCTTTCCTTCAATCACCAACACGATCTCTCCTGAGGCGGATTTTTCAGTTCGTGAACTCCATTTAACGGGTTTTGTCTGGGCCCATGAAGCAAGCGAGACCAGAAGGAACAACAACAAAGTGCCAATTCTATTCATTGGGTAGGTATGAAATTTTCAAAATATCACGGGTGGTTTCGTCGGCGGCAAAGCGCGCATCCTGACGGTGGCCGACAATCCAGACGAGATCGTTTCCCGAAAGCAGCAGCCTTGTTTCCTCTTTATCGACCAGCGAGAACTTCTCGTCTTTGAAGTACTTGCTGACTTTCTTACGTCCTTCCATCCCCAGCGGATACAACACATCGCCTTCGGTCCATCGCCTGAGCGTCAGCGGCCAACGTAACCGCGACCGGTCGACAAATATAGTTGTATTTGCCCGTTCACCCACCGAATCCACCGGTGTAAACAATAGTTTAACAGGATTGTCGAGTGTTGTGATATTTTCGCTAATAGCCACTTCGGGTGCGGCTGACGGTGACGGTGTTACGATCAGCACATCGCGGTCTTTCAACAACCGAAACCCCGGCGCCAACACGTATTTTCCGGAAGGCGCGTCGATCAAACGGTAAATATCCGACCAGGCCGTAAAGCCCAGTGGTTTGAGCCATTGGTAGAGATAGGCATCGGCATTCGGCAACAGTTTCAGTTCGGTGAGGGCAATGATCTTCCGGTCGCCTTCATCCGTCACCACTTTCCGGTAGACAATACGGGCCGCGTCATCGACCAGCGACTGGGCCTGCGTTAAATGGGCAAGCGTATCGGCAAACGAGGAGAGCAACGAAGGATTCAGCGACTTGAATACCGGTACCAGGTTGTGACGGATAGTATTTCGAAGGTATACGTCGGCGGCATTGCTCGCATCTTCCCGCCAGTTCACGTTATGTTCCCGGGCGAATGCCTCTATATCTTCCCGTGAAAACGGCAGCATCGGACGGATGATGTTTCCGTTCTGGGCCGGAATGCCGGTAAGTCCGTCCAAACCGGTGCCCCGCGTCAAATGGATCAAAAAGGTTTCCAGGTTGTCGTCGGCGTGATGGGCGGTGAGGATGTAATCGTAGCCTTCACGGGCGGCCAACTCCGCAAACCAGTCGTATCGCAACTGGCGCGCTGCCACCTGGGTCGACAATCCATAATCGGATGCGAAGGCCTTCGTATCGAATCGTTGGAGATAAAAAGGAAGCTGACGGTCTTTGGCAAATGTCCGGACAAAGGCGGCATCTGCCTCGCTCTCTGTTCCCCGTAAGGAAAAATTGCAGTGCGCGATGCCGAGGTCGAGTCCGGATTCCTTACATACCGTCGCCATCACCATGGAGTCGACGCCACCGGATACCGCCAACAATAAGCGCTTCCCCTCTAAAAAAGGGAAATGCCGTTGTAGGTGCTGGCGAAAGGCGGCGAACATACCGTAAAGGTACGGAAAAGCCCGAAGGGTTGTATCAGTGTAGGTTCTTGACCTGTGCCTGTGCGGCTACGGTTGCGTAATCGCGTACGAGCCGGTCGGCGTAGGTGTCAAGCAATTCGAGCACCCGTTCGTGTGAATCGGATTTGACAATGAGGCCCGCGTGGTACTCCAACGGCACCCGGAAACAGACTTCCGGATCATCGAACGACGACAGGTCGGGATGTTCGAACTTCGACAGGGTCAGGACGATGCCTGCGTAGCCTTTCTGCACTTTCGGCAATTTGTATTCGGTTCCTTTGACGAGCGAATCCTCGATGGCAGCCCATTCGGCCCACAGGTTGATCCCTGACGCAGCTTCGACCATTTCCGCGAGGTGCGCCCCTCCTACCCGCGACGAGGTTTCCAGGAAGTAGAACTTACCGTCTTCTTTACACTTGATGTATTCGGAATGCGCAGCGCCGTGCTTGAGGCCGAAACCTTTGATCACCTCGGCGTTGATCTTTTTGAGGGCTTTGTCGTCATCGGAATCGTAAGGCACGTTGGCCGAACGGAAGATGCCGCCTCCCTGGGAGATCTCCATCGGGGTGGCCAGATAACGCGATGAC
>DATGXZ010000395.1:0-1839 GCA_035298445.1 Flavobacterium sp. | reverse complement strand
GATCTGTAAGGGCCTCCAAATCGGCCACATTACCTAAATCGGCTGAGAAAATCTGGTGCCCGTCGCCTTCAAGTGTAGCTTTCGCGGCCTCAAGTTTGGCGGTATCGCGTGCCGTCAGGCATACCGAGGCACCTTGGGCAGCGGCGACCGTAGCGATCGCTTTCCCAATTCCGGAAGAAGCGCCGGTGACGAGGATGTTTTTGGTATCGAGACGAAAAGGTACTGTTGCCATCACAAATGACTAGGCCATTCGTTTCTTCACTTCCTCCATTAACTGGCCCACGGTCTGGATGGCGGTGAAATCACCCGATTCGATATGCACGCCGAACTCTTCGTCAAGCATCGCAATCACAGAAAGACTGGCAAGGGAATCCCATGTGTCGTAATCGCGAAACGTGTCATCAAGTTTGATTTCGTCGGGCTGAAGTTCGAGGATGTTGCCAAAAGCAGTGAGAAATTGTTGTTCCATGTTATGTTATTAATTTATGCTAAGGTAGCAATTATCGCGCACAATTCGTCACGATTTAGGGTCTGGCGCGTTACCGGTGAATCGCTGCATGGTGTGGGTCGCCGAATTGTCGATACCATCCCTTTTCACGACCTTGGCAAAACTCAGCCAGAAGATTTTCATATCGGTGGCAAACGACAGATTGTCGACATACCAGACGTCGTAACGGAATTTCTCGTCCCATGACAGTGCGTTCCGTCCTTTGATCTGGGCCCATCCCGTAATGCCGGGTTTTACCTCGTGCCGCCGGGCCTGTTCGGGGGAGTACAGCGGGAGGTAACTTACCAATAACGGCCGCGGACCAATGATTGCCATATCGCCTTTCAAAACGTTGAATAGCTGTGGAAACTCATCCAATGAGAAGCCGCGCACGAACGCGCCGACTTTTGTGATTCGCTCCTTATCGGGCAGCGGCGTACCGTCTGGATAGAACGCATCGCGCATCGTCTTGAATTTAATGAGCTTGAAGAGTTTTCCTCCTTTTCCGGGGCGTTCCTGCAAAAAGAACGGCTGTCCCCTGTTGCTGATGGCCAGCAGCAGCGTGAGCAGCAGAATGACAGGTAAAAGGATGAGGGCAATGACCAATGCCAACATAAATTCCCAAACCGGTTTGATAATATCCCTATACATCAGCGTTTCCTATAAAGTTCTTCCATTCCATCCCAAATGATCTTATTGTCGAAATGGCGCGCCCATTCAAGTCCATTCCGGCCCATTTGCAGACGCAGATCGCGATCGACATAGAGTTTTTCCATCGCTTCCTCCAATCCAACCTCATCTTTTGGCTCGACCAACAGGCCGTTGAACCCGTGGGAAACGGCATCGCGGCTGCCCGTGCCTGTCGTACTGATAACCGGAACGCCCACGGCTGCGGCCTGGACCATTACGTTACCAAAGCCTTCCCACCAAGCAGGAAGTACGAATACGTCGCAGAGACTGATGTAAAGCGGCACATCTTTCTGGGGTCCGACAAAGCGGATGTTGGGAGTATCCTGCATGCGTTTTATCATCGCTTTATCGCCAATCTGCACATCTTCTACGCGCCCTACCATCAACAATTCGAGGTCGGGGTATTTTGCAGACAAGGCGCTGAAAGCATGAAAAAGTTCCCGAATCCCTTTTCGGTCGACAATCCGACCGACAAAACCATAGACGAATTTGCCAGTGAATCCGAGCGTTTCCGCCAACTGTCTTGGTCAGGCCGGCCAGCGAGCCGGAGGCCAGCTGGTCGTCCAGCTCGCGCAGGCGCTTGATCGAGTTGGAGATGGTCTTCCAGTTGGTCAGCATGCCGCCGAGCCAACGATGGTTCACGTAGTACTGGCCGCACTTCT
>DATGXZ010000394.1:0-3092 GCA_035298445.1 Flavobacterium sp. | reverse complement strand
AAAATGTGCGGCTTTCCCGTAGTGCTATGTCGTCGGGAAAGGGTATTTTGCGTTAGGGGAGGGGCGGATGCGTCCCTTACTAAATGCCGTCGACTGACCGTTACGGGAAATCCGTACCAATTGTTAAAGTTTGCATTTGGTACGAGTCAATGGGCTGTTCCATATCGATTACTCACCTTAGGCATGACCGCACGCGAGAGCCATGGATTTTCTTGCCGAATTGAAGCTTCCAACTGTCAACTGTCAACTGTCAACTGTCAACCCTCTACTGTCCACAACTCATCCCAACCATTAACAAAATGTGCGGATTTCCCGTACTGCTATGTCGTCGGGAAAGGGTATTTTGCGTTAGGGGAGGGGCGGATGCGTCCCTTACGAAATGCCGTCGACTGACCATTACGGGAAATCCGTACTAATTGTTAAAGTTTGAATAGGGTATAGGTCAATGGGCTATTCCATATCCATAACCCACCTTAGGCATGACCGCACGCGAGGGCCATGGATTTTCTTGCCGAATTGAAGGGTGTCAACCGTCAACCGTCAACCGTCAACCGTCAACTGTCAACTATCAACCCTCAGCTCCCACTACGGCAACTTAAACACGTTCACCCCAATCGCATAACCGTACACTTTTTTATCGGCGTCGGTGTAAATTCGGATTTTGTTGCAGGCTCTTCCTAAGTCGATCTTCGTCCAGGTGGCGCCACCATCGATCGTTTCGAAGCCGCTGTTCATCGTGCCCACGTAGCCGTGTTTTTCATCGATGAAACCGATACCAAATTCGCGCGCACCGGCATCCTGAACCAAATCAATTTCGGTCCAGGTTTCACCGCCGTCGGTGGTTTTGGCTACCCGTTGTTGCGCCACGCTTGGGTCGGGATTATAGGATTGAATGGTCACGTATCCTACTTTGGCGGTCGGGAACGACACCTTCCAGGTGGTTTCAAACGGGCGGGCCGATTGGAATACTTTGCGCCAGGTCGCGCCACCATCCGTGGTTTTCAGGATAAGGGCATTCGATTGGGAGATGTCTTCGCTTGTCGCCGCACAGGCAAAACCAGTGTTTTTATCGAGCATCCGGATGTCAAATAACATCTTGCAATCGGATTGCATACTACGCGAGATCCAGGTTTCTCCACCGTCGTGTGAAATCATGATGTTGGCCGGACTTCCGACGCGTCCGACGCCATAAATATGGTATTTGTAATCGATCTTACCGTGGTTGATGTATTGTTCCTTCACAACATCAAAAGCACACAACCCCTTCACATACGGGCCTTTATACGGAATCGGTTTCCAGGTAACGCCGCCGTCACGGGTGCCATACAACGGAATGGTATCGGTAACATTAGGAAAGTAGTCGGTGCCGACCGTGCCGACGAACCCGACATTTTTGTCAAGAAATACAACGGTACGGAAGAAGGATCCTTTTTGCTCTAATTGCTTCGTCCAGGTCTGGCCGCCGTCGGTGGTATGGTAGATACGGCCATATCCGTTGACATACCAACCGGTATTGCGGTCTACGAAACTGATGTCGTCCTGCTTGCCCTGATAAGGTTCAGTAGTGAGTTTTTGCCAGGTTTGTGCCTGGGCTGACAGGAAGCCCAACAATTGGAATACGATAATGGCGATGGTTTTCATAGGTATAGTTCTGATGGTGTTTCGTTTTAAAGAAGTGTAGGTTCAGATCGTTCCGTTACATTACCGGAGGATTTTTTGCGCCCATTCGACGGATGTTCGTGTCACTTCAGGGTTGAAGGCCTCGAACAATTCCTTAATGTGTCCGCCGCTAAACAGGTCAAACGCCTGCTGCATGCTCCCCGAACGGGCCAGATAATGATCGGTTTCCGGAAAGGTGACCAGGGTCGCGCCGCCGGGATGGTAATGATTGACTAGGTCAACGATCTGTTCGTGGTCGGCTTTCGAAAATGCCTGGAAGTCAGATTCACCAAACAGCACCAGTACCTGGGCTTTGGTATTCTTCCAGTTTTCGAGCAACGGGTAATCCTGTATCTGCCGCCAGTATTCCTGGTTGCGCTCGAAAATCATGCTATTTCCGTCATACTGCCAGTCGGTTTTCAATACCTCCGCCTTAGCCGGATCGGCCGCAATGGATTCCAGTGGTTTTTTCGCGATGAAGTAGTCGTAGGCGATTTCACCCTGAATTCGACATTTGGACTCGTATTCCAGCGGTGGGGTATGTGCGAGTTTCAATTGAAGGCGGTTCATCTCAAGTTGGTATTCAAACCAGCTTTTCGCCGTCGTGCCATATACGATTACCCCTTTGACATCTTGTGATGCGCTGATGGCGGGCGCTATAATGCCTCCCATCGAATGACCAAAAATGAATAGTTGGCCTGCGTTGACGTAGGGGAGGGACTTCATTTTTTCAAACCCGGCTTTGAAACTTTCCACTTCGTCGGTAAGTGTGGTCATACGGCAATCGGGCGTGTCGCGGCTGTCGCCCAAGCCACTTTTCTCTACCCGCACCACTACAAAACCGGCGGCGCTAAAGGCGCGGGCAACGCGTTCATAGGGATGGTCGGCCGGAAGCCCGTCAATCGAACTGCAGGTATATCCGGGTACAAAAAGTACGGCAGGAAAGGTTCCGTTCCCCGCTGGTTTGTTGATGATCACGCTAAGGTAGCCACCCTTGAACGCCACACGGTCGTAGAGCACCTCGGCTGCCGGATCGGTAGAGCGCTGTCGCCCAGCAACTTTGGCGGATACGGTCGTTTTCTTACCTCCGCGGACGAGCGCCAGGGTGATTTTATCGCCTTCACCGGAACGCGCCATGGCATCGACCACTTCTTGAGGGGATGTAACGGGACGACCGGCAATGGCCGTGACGATGTCATCTTTTTGTAGTTTTGCGTTGGCGGAGGTACCTCCCACCACTTCTGTTATCCGGATGCCTGCCGGATCGGGTACGATGCGTGCGCCGAACCAGCCTTTTCGAGGCAAGGTCTGGGCATGATTGAGTGTGGTGCAGAGTAAGGCCAGCGCAATCAAGGCATGGCGGCACGTAAGACGGAAGGAACTAACGGATTTTCTCATAAAGACTGCCATTCGAGGATACCACTTATAAGAGA
>DATGXZ010000393.1:0-2017 GCA_035298445.1 Flavobacterium sp. | reverse complement strand
CGGCGTGACGTTCTGTACTGCACCGGTAGGTGTTAGCGTCGAATCGGGCGGTGAGGCGGTCCAATTGTATTGTGCGCCGCCGCCACTGACTGTTAATTGTTTGGGATTGCCCGCACAAATGGTAGTGTCGGATGTCAGGGTCAAGTCGTTTGCCGGATACACAATCAGGTTCGACGCGGTAGCTGTAGCGCCGTTGGCATCAGTCAGGGTAACTGAGTAAGTACCAGGCGGCAGGTTAGTGAAGACGCCGGTTGCACTCGCTGCGCTTACCGGACCTGTAAGATTATAAAAGGTGTAGGGCGCCGCACCATTTTTTCCGTAGGCTACGATACTGCCAGTGTCGGAATCGGGTGCAATTTCATTGAGAATACTGGTCGTAATCGAAAGCGCAACAGCATTGACGGTGATGGTAACGCTTACCGTCTGGGTCGCACCGTTCATATCGGTGACGCTGTAGGAAAACGTGTCATTACCCGTATAATTCGCTGTCGGGATATATATTATGGTGTCGTCGGCTATGTTCGATGGCGTGTCATTCGTATTGACGAGAGCCGTTCCGTGGGCGGGTGCCATTGCAATGGCCAACACGTTTCCACCCGCGGCGCTCAGCACGTCGTTCGCCAGTACGTTGATGGAAGCCGTCGCATTTTGGTTCACCGTCGCCGTATCAGGTTGCAGCGCCTGTGCAAGGGCCGAATTGCCTGAGGACGAATGAGCAAAAGTTAAAGTTCCCCAAAGAACAAGCGGCATAAAACCTATTTTTCCGAATCTCATCTTTTGAAATTTAAAGCGCGAAATGTACATAAATTATACGAAAATTGGGTTCGGACTACCTTATATTAACAAACAGTCAACGAACTGTGAATTTTTCTCAAAATTAGAACAGCCAAATTAATGGAAACCCTACCTAAGCAAATGCAAAAGTACGGGCAGCCGTATGGGAGGACGGTTGTGCGTCGGACGTTGGTTCGGACGGACTTTATTATCTTTGCGTCCACAAACGAGCTATATGGACCTACATCCCGATTTCGAAGGCGAGCACCACTTTTCAACCAGTGCCGTTACACCCTTACGTGACGATGCCTTCGACCTGACCGACGAACAAAAAATTGACAGCATCCGAAAGGATGTTGAGAATATCCTGCTTACACTGGGCCTCGACCTGACCGACGACAGCCTGAAAGGCACGCCGAACCGCGTGGCGAAGATGTTTGTTAAGGAAACGTTCGGCGGACTTCACCCCAACCGTAAACCCAAAGCCTCTACCTTCGAAAACCATTACCAATATGGCGAGATGCTGGTAGAGAAGAATATTACTGTTTATTCGACCTGCGAACACCACCTTCTTCCGATCGTGGGCCGTGCGCATGTGGCGTATATTTCAAGCGGACAAGTGATCGGCCTGTCGAAAATCAACCGCATTGTCGATTATTATGCGAAACGACCGCAGGTGCAGGAACGCCTGACGATGCAGATCGTGCAGGAATTGCAGGCGGCTCTCGGCACCGAAGACGTGGCCTGTATCATCGACGCCAAGCACCTGTGTGTGAATTCACGCGGTATCCGCGACATCGAAAGCAGCACCGTAACATCGGAATTCGGGGGAAAATTCAAGGACGAGAACGTCCGGAAGGAATTCCTCGAATACATCCGACTCGACACGAAGTTCTGACGCCCTAGCCCGGATTGTACCGGAAACGCCTTAGGAGGCGCGGCGTGCAGTTGCGACGGCCACACAGCGACCAACGGAAGCTCGTGTGGCCGTCTGCAAATGCGGCGCGGCGACGAAAGGCGTTGCAGGGGAAAGCCGGATCAGCTTCCTATCCCTCTTACCCCCTTCCCGCGGCCACATAATTTCGCGGGACACTTCGTTGTTTCCGACTTTCGGAGTATCTTAGGCCCCTCAAAGCCACACGGACGATGCTGTATAAGGACCATCCACTGAAGATCTATAATTCGCTTTCGGGCGAGAAAGAAGTGTTCAACCCTATCCACGAGGGCCATATCGGCATGTATG
>DATGXZ010000392.1:0-1598 GCA_035298445.1 Flavobacterium sp. | reverse complement strand
GTATTTCTGGAATGCGGCGTCGAACCCGCCAAACGTACCTCCTACCCTTCGAAATGCTGAGGGACAGGACGAGCCGGCCGGTTTTTGGTTCGGACAAAACAATGCCGACTGGACGATGTCGCTTGACAATTACTACCAATTGCTGACCCAGACCAACAGTAAAGGGATTATTACCGTCAACGCCGGTTATGCCCGGTATGGCACGGGTGCCGACCCAGTGGCGGACGCGGCGCAACTGGCGGCGGATTGGGTGACCTATGACAATGGCCGCACGCAGTACTGGGAAATCGGCAACGAGAACTTCGGAAGCTGGGAGGCCGGTTACCGCATTGATACGTCGCGTAACCAGGACGGTCAGCCCGAGTTTCACAACGGTGCGCTCTATGCCGCACACTTTAAAGTCATTGCAGCGGCCATGCGCGCGGCGGCGGCAGCTTCGGGGCATTCGATCAAAATCGGTGCGGTGCTGTTCGACGCGCCTGCCGAGAGCTGGATGAACGATACCAACAAATTCTGGAACGACCAGCTACTGGGCGCGATTGGTGAAGAAGCCGATTATTATGTCGTGCATAACTATTTCACCACAAGCGAGAACCTGAATGCTACCCAAATTCTGGACACCCCCACAGCGAAAGTCGGCACGATGGTATCGTTCTTAAAAGGGCAACTCACGAGCCACACGCGGCAGATCAAACCGTTTGCACTTGATGAATGGAACATCTTCGCACGGGGCAGCAAACAGCAGGTGTCGCACGTCAACGGCTTGCACGCAGTGTTGCTGTTAGGGGAAGCGCTTCGGAACAACATTGGCCTGGCAGCGCGTTGGGATTTCTTCAACGGCTGGGACAATGGGAACGACCATGGCATCTTCAGTAACGGCGACGAGCCCAATATACCCAAAGGAACCGCACGCCCGGCGTTCTATCATATGTATTTCTTCCAGAAGAACATGGGCGATCGCCTGATTGAAGCCGTGAAGGATCCCAACGGCAACTACGAAGTATATGCTTCCTCGTTTTCGGATGGGAAGATTGGTGTAACCTTCGTCAATAAAGGAACTACCGCACTACCCGTAAAGCTTGCCTTTAAGAACTTTATACCGGGCAACCGGATGTATTGGTACACCCTCACAGGCGATACAGACAACGGAGAATTTTCGCGTAAGGTACAAATCAACGGAAGCGGTACGACGCTCGAAGCAGGCGGTCCGACGAACTATGCCTCCGTTCGTCCGTTCTCGGCCAAAACGACCGATGGTACGGCGGTGGTGCTCCCGGCGCGGTCGTCCGTGTTTGTGGTAATCGAAACGAAAAATTAACCGCGTTCACCGTCGCATTTCGGAATAATTTCTATATTGGAAACAGTCGGTTGTTCCTAAAAGTAACAGCCCGACCTGTTTTCACTGATGAAAAAAACGGAATATGCCATTGTCGATATCGAGACCACCGGAGGAAATGCCGGGGGCAGCCGCATTACGGAAATCGCCATCCTCATCCATGATGGTACGCAGGTAATCGATCGGTGGGAAACCCTGGTGAATCCCGAGAAAGAGATTCCTGTACCCATTTTTGCCCTTACGGGAATTGACAATGCCATGG
>DATGXZ010000391.1:0-6346 GCA_035298445.1 Flavobacterium sp. | reverse complement strand
CTTTCCCTTCTCACCCGCCCTACCCTTTTGCCGCATTGGTGGCAGGATGCGCTCCTGATCGCGCCGCGTCTCTTTTGCGGCTATTTGCTTTCCTTCGATTTTGGCGCCGCAAAATTCGGACTGCCGTGGAGTCCACCCCAAACCAATCTCCACTTTTTCGAAGTGGCGTTCTGGTTCCCGAACGACATCGCAGAACATGGCGGTGTTTTCAGCCTCTTTCCCGCCTTTCTCGCCTGGATGGGTGCTTTCGCGGAAGGCGTCGGTGGACTCGCCCTGATCCTCGGTCTCCAAACCCGGATCTTCTCATTCCTCATCGTCTGTACGATGTTGGTCACTGCCTTCGTACAACACGCCGGCCATGACTTGTGGCAGCAACTCCCGGCCCTTGCCTTCCTGTTCGTCGCTTTGCAACACATGGTGATGGGCGGTGGTCGTTTCAGTATTGACTATCTACTAACCAAAAAATCAACGTCATGAAAAAATACCTGACTCTCCTACTCCTTGGACTTTTGGCCAGCAGTTGTGTGCAAAAAGCCACCGATAAAACCGTGTTCGTGACCCTGACCGTGACGGGTAAGAAGAATATCCAGTCTGTCGGCATTCGCGGTGATGGTAACCCGCTTTCCTGGGAGCAGGATTATCCGATGAAGGAAGTGATCAAAGATTCGGTTTACGAAGCCTGCCTTCATTCCCGGACGGCTTTTGCGTATTCGGAAATGAAATGTACTGTCGATGGCCAATGGGAATTGGAGAACCAACCGAACCGCAAAATTATCTACGAAGACGGAAAAGACACGATCCTCGTACGCATCAACTTTGATCAACCCTAAAAACACTGCTGGTATATGCTACGCCTTGCCTTCCCAATCGCCCTACTCATTTCGTCGATACTCGCGGGTGCGCAGACAGCACTTCCGCCTGCGTTGATCCAAAAACTGGATGCCATTACCGATAAAGATGTGCCCGCCGACGCACCGGGTGTCGCCTGCGCCATTATTCGTGACGGAAAATCAGTCTACCAGCGCTGCTCGGGTTTCGCCGACCTGTCAACCAGGATGCCCATCACGGCCGACAGTCGTTTTAACGTCGCATCGAATGGCAAACAGTTCACAGCACTGGCAGTATTGCTGCTTGCCCGTGACGGGAAACTCTCACTTGACGATGATGTTCGCTCCTATCTCCCCGAGGTGCTTCCAACCGTTCCCGATCGAATTACGATCCGTCACCTATTGACACATAGCAGCGGCCTTCGCGATTGCTATGACCTGTGGTCACTGATGGGATACACCTGGTGGAAACAAACGTTTTCCAATACCGACGTCCAGACACTAATGAAGCGACAAAACACGCTGAATTTTACGCCCGGCACCCGGTATCTGTACAGCAACACCAACTACATCCTTCTGGCGACAGTCGTCGAAGTAGCATCGGGTATGTCGTTCAGGGCCTACACCGACCGTATGTTCCAGAGTTTAGGTATGCCCGACACCTCATTCGAGAGTGACCACACCGCTATCCGTGGTCCGGTGGCACGCGCCTACTTCAACTTCGACGAGTGGAAAACGTATGACTGGAAGTGGAATGTATGCGGCGACGGCAACCTGTTTACCACACTCCGCGACCAAATCCGGTGGGAGGAAATCCTACAGGGTAAAACAGTAAAAGGAATTCCGGAGGCCGTATTGACGGAAAGCCAACGTCCTGTGGTAGGGGCTACGATACCCAACTACGGTTACGGACTCGAATTTGGCACCTATAAAGGACGTCCTTATCGCTTTCATGAAGGCGCGACCGGGGCATGGAAGGCCACCGTTTTGCGTTTTCCGGACGAAAAGACGACCCTGGTTACCCTGACCAATACCGGCAAGAGCGTACCCTCTACCCAAACGCGTGAGCTGGCGGATGCTTTTTTTGGTAGTGCACCCGACCTTGTAAGTTGGCGCACGACTCCCGAGAAAACCGGCGACTACATAGAGGTGGCTTCCGTGCTCGGAACGTATCTGACGGAATCCGACTTTTGGTTCCGGTTCGTTGAAAAGAAAGGAACGCTTTTCCTCCTGCGCGCCGGACGCAACGACATCGAGTTGGAGCGTGAAGGACCTAATCTCTTCCATCAAAAATACGATCCCGCTTTCAAGCAGGAGTTTACGAGAGGGAATGATGGCCTACTGACCGTTACGGCCTATTATACGGATCACGCCCCTTACAGCCTGAAAAAAGTGGAAGCGAATTTCTCCGGATTCCGCGAAAGCGCTCCCAGCGGCAAATTTGTCAATTCAGAAACCGATTCCCGTATGAGCATAGCGCTTACGGAGGGCCTATCCTATAAAGTGACCATCGGTGGAAATGAAATGGAGGGTATGCTGGTCGCGCCTGACAAACTGGTCGTAGGTTCCTATTCACTGCATACTGCAGACGGATGGCGTAGCGTGCTTCTGAACGGCGAACGGATCGCAGCGGTGGTGTTTACAAGGAAATAGCAACGGAGTGACCATAAAAAAACCCTCTTCCGAGGGCTTCTGTCAATGTTTACCATGACCTTTAACATGGCCGTGACCTTTGCTTTTTCCATGCGGATGTCCTTTGACCCCGCGCGGCGGACTCGAGTATCCTTTCTTGTATTTCACTTTATGGACTTCATAAAGCGTGTAGGGCGCATGGCCGTGGTAGTCGGTCAGCACCACGGTGTGTCCACGGTACGGATTGTAGCCGCGATACGCAGGTGGTAATTTCTTTACCCGTATCCATTTACCGTTGGACGGATAGATGTACACGGCCCGGGGCCTGTCGTAATACACCCCAATGTCGGGAAGGTAATAGTATTCGACTTCTTCATAGCCAACAGGTGCCCAGGCCGGAGCGGCTCCGATGTTGACGTTGACAGAAACCTGGGCCCGCAACGAAGCGAAAAACCCCAGACTAAACAGTGTGAACAATAGGATCTTTTTCATGGGTAATGCGTTTTCTTACTAATGAAGTTACGCATCACATCCGAATCGAACGCGTTCATTAAGAAAGATTTACCACAGAATCCAAAGGGTTTACTCCTCCTCTTCCTGGTGTGATTTGGAATACACCCGCCACTTCGCGATGCACTCTTCCATATCGGCCGGCATCTCCGAATCGAAGCGCATGAACTCGCCGCTCACCGGGTGGACGAACCCGAGCGTCTTGGCATGCAGGGCCTGTCGTGGCAGTACTTTGAAGCAATTATCGACGAATTGTTTGTATTTGGTAAAAGTGGTGCCTTTCAGTATTTGGTCGCCTCCGTACCGCTCGTCGTTGAATAAGGTGTGTCCGATGTATTTCATATGCACCCGGATCTGGTGCGTACGACCTGTTTCGAGTTTACACGACACCAAGGTCACGTAACCGAGGCGTTCGATGACCTTATAATGCGTCACCGCAGGCTTGCCGTCGCTGCCATCGGGAAAAACGGCCATTTGCATCCGGTCTTTGAGGTGGCGACCGATATTACCTTCGACGGTTCCTTCGTCTTCTTTTACATTGCCCCAAACGAGTGCCCGATACTCGCGTTCCGACGTCTTCTTCTCAAACTGCATCGCGAGATGGGCCAGTGCATGCTCGGTCTTTGCAACTACCAGAAGTCCTGAGGTATCTTTGTCGATGCGGTGCACCAAACCCGGCCGCTGGCTGGAGTTGAGCGGAAGATCGCGGTAGTGGTACGCAAGCGCGTTCACGAGTGTTCCGGTATAATTTCCGTGTCCGGGATGCACGACGAGTCCGGGTGGTTTATTGATCACAATCAACACCTCGTCTTCATACACGATATCCAACGGAATGTCTTCGGGGATGATCAGGTTCTCAAAAGGCGGATGTGGGAACAGGATGCGGATGACATCGCCCGGCTTCACCTTATAATTCGACTTGACCGACACATCGTTGACATAAATATCACCGTTGTCAGCCGCTTTCTGGATCTTGTTTCGCGTCACATTCTGGATGTGCCCCATCAGGTATTTATCGATTCTGAGCAACGCCTGCCCTTTCGATACGTCGAAACGGTAATGCTCGTAAAGTTCGTCGTCTTCGGCTTCTAAGGAAGGATCCTGTACCATGTTTACTCGGGTAAGCTGTCGGTGGCAACATCCGTCGAATCGACGTCTTCGAACCCTACTTTTCCATCGCCCAACACCAGGTCGATCTTCGAGGCTTTCATGATCTTGTCGCCTGGACGCAAAAGTTTTCCGCCCTGGCGCATTTCCAAAACCATGTCTTTGCCGAGGTACGGCTTATAGGTAATCTTGCCTTCCTGCAAACCGGCCGACTGCAGGATCGACTGCGCGTTTCGGTAAGTCTTTTCGATAAGATCGGGCACACGGGTAGATGAGTAACCTGCGGAATTCACTTTCAGGTAAATCTTTCGGTCTTCCTTTACTTTGTCTCCCGGCGCGGGATCCTGGCTGACGATCGAATACTTCGGATACCCTGGCACAAAATCAACGGTATCGAGGATTTCGTAGTCGAGGTCGGCGTCGTCCAGCTTTTCCTCAGCGGCTTCCACCGACAATTTACTGAGATCCGGTACGGAAATCTCCTGTCCGTGGTTGGTCGTGAAATCCAGCCATTGCAACACCAGGAAACCGGCAATGATGACGATTCCCAATGCCATTGCCACGCGGACGAAAAAGGCTTTACTCTTCAGGTATTCCGTAAGCTTCATGTAGACGCAGTTTTACATCGTAACGGTTCATCCCGTTGCATCGTGTGCAAAGATAACGTTCCGATGTGAAAAAATGGTATTTTTGTTTGGTGCCAGCGACGCGTGCCCAGCCGTGTAATCGCCCTTAAAAGCAGATTGCATAACCGTCTGGAGTATCGGAAAAATGGACCCTGACACGATAAGACATAACCAAACCAACTACATGCCCAAACAAAAAATCGCCGTCGTGATGGGCGGCTACTCCGAAGAATCGGTGATTTCGCTGCGAAGCGGACAACTCATCCTCCAGAACCTTGACCCTGCCAAATATGAGGTATATGAAATCCATATTTTGCCGGAGGGATGGGATGCGGTGGTGGACGGAACCCGTTATCCGATCGACCGCTCGGATTTCTCCGTCACGATAGGAAACGAGAAAATACGGTTCGATGCGGTGGCCAATACCATCCACGGCACACCGGGTGAAGACGGCCACATGCAGGCATACTGGGAACTGCTGGAGCTTCCTTACACTGGCTGTAACTTCTATCTTTCCGCCCTCACACTGAACAAACGCGATACGTTGTCTGTCTTGTCGAAATTCGGTATCCCGATGGCGAAATCCGTTTATCTTTCAAAAGGGGATGCGGTTTCAGGGGACGACTTGGTGGCGCGTCTTGGACTCCCATTTTTCGTGAAACCCAACCAATCGGGCAGCAGCCTGGGCGTATCGCGTGTCGAATCACTTGATCAGTTGCCGGCAGCGCTGGAGTTTGCCTTTTCGGAAGACAATGACATCCTGATTGAATCGTTCCTGAACGGTACCGAAATTTCCGTGGGCGTTTTCCACTACCGCGGCGCCACAACCGTACTTGGGATTACGGAGATCGTGCCACATAACGCGTTCTTCGATTATGAAGCCAAGTATTTGGGGAAATCGGATGAAATCACGCCGGCCCGACTCGATGCCGCTACGGAACAACGGGTTCGGGAAATGGCCGCCAAAGTCTATGATTCCCTCGGGATGACCGGGTTTTCGCGCGCCGACTTCATCATAATGGACGGTGTGCCGCATTTCATTGAAATCAATACGAATCCGGGGTTATCGCCGCAGAGTATCTTCCCGCAACAGGCCCGTCATGCCGGACTTTCATTCTCTGACATGCTCGACAATGAACTCGAACTGGCGTTCAACCGCCGGTTGTTATGGCGTCGGTAATGCCATCCGTACTATTCGTATCTTTACGCTAAACCTTCCGATATGAGAAGAGCCGTTTTTCCGGGATCGTTCGATCCGATCACATTGGGGCACTACGATATCATCAAACGCAGCCTGCCGTTATTTGACGAGATCATTGTTGCCATTGGCGTGAATGCCGATAAAAAATACATGTTTCCGCTGGAAGAACGCCAGCGCTTTATCGAACAGGCCTTCGCCGATGAACCGTCTGTAAAAGTGGTGACATACAGCGGACTCACCATCGATTTCTGTAAGGAAGTAAAGGCGAAATTCATCCTGCGGGGACTACGGAATCCGGCCGATTTCGAATTCGAAAAGGCCATCGCCCACACCAACCGGAAATTGTCGAAGATTGAAACGGTGTTTTTGCTGACAGCGGCCAACACTTCCTATATTTCCTCGAGTATCGTGCGGGATGTAATTCGAAATGGAGGCGACTTCTC
>DATGXZ010000390.1:0-3653 GCA_035298445.1 Flavobacterium sp. | reverse complement strand
CCATGAAGTCGAAAGTTGAAATTTGAAAGTCAGTTTTGACAAGAAGACAATAAATAAGAATCCCGTGGCGATGCTTCGGGATTTTTTTTGTGTAGCTGCCCGCGATATCCTATCTTTAAATATGACCGTGAATCAGGCTTTCTTTTGGCGTGTAGGCGCCTCCCTCCTAATTTGTCTGTCTACGTACACCGGCGTGGCCCAAAGTGACACCCTTCACGAGATTGCCGCGAACCGGTTTGAAACGCGTGGACTGCGTGCCCCGCGGTTTTCGTTGTTGGATAAGCGTCTATCGGAAGGTTCAGGACTGGTGGCGTGGAACGGTCAGCTATGGTCGCATAATGACAGCGGTGCATCGGCGATGTTGTTTGCGATCGATACGGCTACAGGGAAAATCGTAACGCAATATCCGCTTCCTGGCCTGCGCAACGTCGACTGGGAGGAACTCGCCCAGGACGATGCCCACTTCTATATCGGGGACTTTGGTAACAATGGCGCGAACCGAAAGCGACTCTCGATTTATAAGGTAGGGAAACGTTCGGTGCTGGAAGACCAACCGAAAATCGAAACATTGTCGTTTGAATGGCCGAAATTGTACGATTCAAAGGGTAAGCCTGAAGGACCTTTTGACTGTGAAGCAATGGTGGTGGTAAACGACACTATCTTCCTGTTTACCAAGGAGTGGAAAGAACGAAGGGGGTCGCGTATCTTCTCCTTGCCTACCACACCCGGACATCATGTAGCGCGGTATGTTGCCTCGTTGAAAACCCGTCTTTTGGTGACGGGCGCGGATTACAATAAAGAACGGAAACAGGTTACCCTGATCGGTTATAATAAGCTCGTCAATCCGAGGGCTTTACAATTACAACTGCCGGAGAACGGTGATTTCCGAAAGATACGGGAGGGAACGAACTTTCGTATTCGCCGTCATTTCCGACAGGTGGAAGGCATCGCCAGTTTCGACGGACGTCATTTCTACGCCGTGAGTGAGGCGGTTGGCTTCTTGTTCATCCGCCATTCCCCTGCCCTTTACACGTTCGATCTTCCCTAATCTTATTTAAGCGCAAGCAACGGAACGTCGCTGTGGTAGGCCAGTTGTTTGGTACGGCTGCGGTGGAACAATCCTTCGAAGAAACCGCGTTTGTGTTGCACCATCGCCATCATATCGATAGCATGGGTCGAGCAGAAATCGAGAATTGCCTGTTCGACATCCTCCTGCCCTACCAAGGTAAATGTTGCGCGACCCTGGAAAACCAATTCCCAATCGGCTACCAACACATCACTTACAATCGACTGTGGCGTTTGAACATGCAGGCATTCGACTGTTGCACCAAGCGATTGTGCGATGGTGATGACGCGTTCGAGCCTGCGCCGGTCGTCGTCATGGAGTTCCGTGGCAAATCCGATCTTCCGAATAGGTTTGTAGGCCGCCGCTTCCGGAATGGCGATCACCGCGATGTCTACTGCTGCCATGACACGGGCAGTGGTCGTGCCGAGGAAAATTTCTTCCAATCCCGATGCGCCTTTGGTGCCCATGACGACCAGGTCGACGCTTTCTTCTTTGACAAGATCGGTTATAGCGGTGACCAAATCACCTTCGAGCAATACATTACGGACCGGCACGTGCTGTTTCTGGCGGGCCGCCGCTACATCGCGTAAAGCCGGCACCTGATCGCGGAAGTTCTCGAAACTGCCGAGTTCAAAAACATCATAGGTTTCCAGTAAATACGGCGGCACCCCATCGTAGTCGAGTACGGGTAACTGGTAGACGTGCAGTGTAATAATCTCTGAACCGGTTGCATCGGCCAAATCGAGTGCGTAGGCGAATGCATTGAGGGACGCATTCGAGAAATCGGTGGGAAACAGGATTTTTTTCATGATGGGACTATTGGGAATACTCTAAGGTACGCATTCCGCCGGGGGCTACCTTTGTCGTTTGTCATTTTTTAACCCACCCCTTTTCCGTATTTTTGCATGATGCTGCCACATGACACTATAGTAGCGCTTGCTACACCATCCGGAGCCGGCGCGATTGCCGTAATCCGTGTTTCAGGACCGGATGCAATTGACCGCGTGGCACCGCATTTCCGGTCGGTGAAGGGAAAAGACCTTCGGATACAAAAAACCCATACCCTGCATCTCGGGCACCTGGTAGACGGGGATCGTGTTTTGGATGAAATACTGGTGTCGGTGTTTCACGGCCCCCATTCCTATACAGGCGAAAATACAATTGAGATTTCCTGCCACGGATCCGTTTACATCCAGCAACAGATCCTGCAATTGTTGGTGCGGGAAGGCTGTCGTACGGCAGAACCGGGTGAGTTTACCCTCCGGGCCTTCCTCAATGGTAAAATGGACCTGTCGCAGGCCGAAGCAGTCGCCGACCTGATCCAATCCGATAGTGAAGCGGCCCATAAAATTGCCATGCAGCAGATGCGTGGTGGCTTCAGTAATGAGCTGCAATTGTTGCGACAGGAGTTGCTCAATTTCGCCTCATTGATCGAGTTGGAACTCGACTTTTCGGAAGAAGATGTAGAGTTTGCCGACCGCAGCCAGTTTGAACAGTTGTTGAACCGTACGTCGATGGTATTGAAGCGACTCGCCGATTCGTTTGCGGTGGGGAATGTATTGAAAAACGGCATTCCGGTGGCAATCGTCGGCGAACCCAATGTGGGGAAATCAACCCTGTTGAACGCCCTGTTGAACGAAGAACGCGCCATCGTCTCGGATATCGCGGGCACGACGCGCGACACCATCGAAGACGAATTAGTCATTGACGGCATTGCATTCCGCTTCATCGATACGGCCGGCATCCGCGAAACGAAAGACGTGGTGGAACACATCGGCATCCAGCGGACATTTGAAAAAATGGAGCAGGCCGAAGTAGTGTTGTACCTTGTGGATAGTTCGCAGTTGACTGACGAGACGCGGCGTGCGGAGGTACGCACCGAAATTGCCATGGTGCGAGAACGCTATCCGCAGAAAACCTTAGTCGTAGTGGGCAACAAGGCCGACCGCCTCGATGAGAGTCAAAAAGCCTTACTTATACACGAACTGCCGGAACTCCTGCTCCTTTCCGCCAAAGACAAAGCCGGCGTCGACACCCTGAAACAACAACTAACAGCGTTTGTGCAGACGGGAACCCTTCGCAACAACGAAACCATCGTCACGAATGCGCGGCATTACGATGCCTTGCTGCACGCCCTTACGGCAATTGAGAAAGTACGTTTGGGTATGGCCGGCGGCCTTACGGGCGACTTACTCGCCATCGATATCCGCGATGCGTTGTATCATTTCGGCCTGATCACGGGTGAAGTGACGAATGATGAATTGTTGGGGAATATTTTTGCGAATTTTTGTATTGGGAAGTAGATTACATCAACAATTGAAAACCAAAAGAAAGATTTTACTACTAAATTGAATGTCATCCAAAGGTGTCTGTGGGATTTTTTGTTTCCGATTGTTTCCCATTCGATTGTTATCCTGTTGATTCTACCTGTCGCATTGAGCATTTAATTGACTTTAGATTTAAACCTGTAAAGCTCAATAAAAAACGACCTTTACAATTCGCAAACGACCGCTTAAGGACTAAGGGACGATTTGCTCTCTATCTAGGCCGTCAAATTTATGGGAGAAATTGGAGAATTGGGAGATAG
>DATGXZ010000389.1:0-7153 GCA_035298445.1 Flavobacterium sp. | reverse complement strand
GCGGTGGTCGTCACGGAACTGCTGGACAACGCCGTACGCCTCGCCATCCGACCATGGGCGAAGAACGAGGACTACGGTTTGATGGTATCGGAAGTACTGGAGCGCATCAAAACTGCGTTGCACGACGCCGGCATCGATACGCAGCCTTTTGTAAAGGAAGCATCGAAAAAAAACTAACCAACTGACGATTAATGCAGTAAGATTTGGTATTTTTGGGAACCTATACCCATTAACATGCGAATCTTTACCCTTTTACTGCTGGTCTTATTTACCGGCAGTGTACAAACTATTTCTGCCCAGACAATAGTGGAAGTTACCGACACGTCCCTTACAAACGTTTCTTACCACCAAATCAGTTTCCCTACACCTACAAAATTGGTGTTCACCAATCTGACCAGCGTTAGCGGCAACCTCTATTTCCATAAGAACATTAACCTGGTTGGAGTTGAGTTTCCGGCGCTTAACTCAGTGGGCGGATACCTATATTTTCATCAAAACACTGCATTGACAGAAATAAGTCTTCCCCAATTACTGGATGTCGGAGGCTACTTTTACGTTCATGGCAACACCGCCCTCACTGAAATTCATAGTCCGATGCTCACATCGGTCGGAGGTTACATTCACGTCGCGGGAAATACGGCCTTAAACAACCTTGACATGTGCAATGTGACCACCATAGGTGACGGCTACAGCATTACGGGTAGTCCGTTGCTTCCACAGGGTCCACCCTGTTTTGTCCAGACGGCGCCTACCTCTCTTTCTCTAAGTTCAAACACGATAGCGGAGAACCAGCCGTTGAATACCTTGGTAGGCCAATTTTCCGTGAACAGTGATTACTCCGGCGGTGCTATTACTTATGAAATCGTCGATCCCGATTATCCGGCGCCTTTTTATATTTCCGGCAACCAACTTTACAGCGCACGGCCGTTTGACCATGAGTCGCAACCCTCGTTCACCATCAGCGTAAAAGCCACCAATCCGCAGTACCAGGGCATAACCACTACCTTTACTATTGCGGTCACGGACGTTGTTACCGAACCGATCCAGACCATTGTCATTGACGATGCCACCGCCGAAAATGTCTATTACCCCCTGACCGCTTACACCGAGCCTACCAAACTGGTTTTCCCTAATCTGGTTTCGGTATCCGGCAATATCTATTTCCATAAAACGACAAACATCGTAGCCGTCGAATTTCCGGTGTTGCAATCAGTGGACGGACACGTCTATTTCCAACAAAATACCAGCATGGAGGACATCGATTTTCCCGCGTTACAGGAAACCGGGAACTACCTTTACTTCTACGATAATGACAAGGCCAACCTCTTCAGCGCGCCGCAGCTTACCACCGTATCTGGATACGTGTTTTTCAGTGGGAATGATGTGTTGACGATATTGGAGTTATGCTCGCTCGAGACCATTACACAAGTTGACGAAGGGAGCACTCCGTATTACTACTTATCCAACAATCCGATGCTGGATGAAGACACGCTTTGTTTCGACCAGACAGAGATTATATATGAACCTTTAACGGTGCCGACCATGGTTCCGGGCGGAATGGTCCTCGGCACCTTCATGGCCGACACGTCCGATCCGGTGACCTATGTGTTTACCGACAACCAGGCAACGACGTCTGCAAATGGACTGTTTTCTATTGTCGGCAACCAATTGATTTTTACAGGAAGTCCCTCCGAATTCGCTACGCTTCTCGTGTCGCTGTCAGTGTCGGCGTACCGCACCTCCGGTTTGACCACGTTATCGGTGAACTCCCAACCCGGACTGACCGAGCGGAAAGACCTTGTCATCTCGGTGGATGCTACCACCTATTTGTCTGTAATCCCAGTTGTTACCGAAGCCCAACGGCTTTTCCCCAACCCAGCTTCGAACCGGTTTGAGATACAGGGGGTAGCGGCAGACGAATCGGTTACCGTCAGCGACATGACGGGCAGGGTTGTTTTTTCGCGCCGTCTTTCATCGAATGGAATGGATATTTCCGGGCTTTCCAACGGAACCTACATCGTATCGGGTAACACGATGAGCGGCAAGGCGTTCCAATTGAAGTTGGTCGTAAAGCAGTAAATTTCGAGCGCCGATGATGGGATCGTTTTGTCTCGTATTGCCTGTCATGTACTCTTTGAAACGGCGCATTCGAAAAAAATAGAAGGCGTTTCCTTTGCAAACGGGGGAAGTATCCTTATATTTGCGCCTCCAAGCGGGCGTGGTGAAATTGGTAGACACGCCAGACTTAGGATCTGGTGCCTCACGGTGTGTAGGTTCGAGTCCTATCGCCCGCACAAAAAGCTCCTGTAATCGGGAGCTTTTTTTATTTCCGAATCTGACGAAGATCGAAGCACGTCCTTCTACGCATTATCTCATTTTCTAATTATCTCATTATCTCATTCGCTAATCCGCTAATTGGCTCATTCGCTAATTCCCCATCTCTCCCTTTTTCGTACATTTGGATCAAACCTAACCCTGATGCACACGATTAAATCTTACGTAGCGGAACACAAAGACCGTTTTATAGAAGAACTGATTTCGATTTTGAGAATACCGTCGGTCAGCGCCGACAGCGCCTACTCACAGGATGTCATTGATATGGCCGAAGCCGTTCGCAAAAGCCTTGTCGACGCCGGTTGCGATGTGGTGGAAATCTGCGAAACACCCGGCTATCCCATCGTGTATGGTGAAAAGACAATTGACCCGAATTTACCTACTGTGTTGGTATACGGACATTATGACGTGCAGCCACCGGATCCGATCGACCTTTGGACTTCCCCGCCTTTCGAGCCGGTGATCAAAAAAACGGAATTACACCCCGATGGCGCGATCTTCGCCCGCGGTGCCTGCGACGACAAAGGCCAGATGTATATGCACGTAAAGGCGTTTGAATATATGATGCGAAACAACGCTCTTCCCTGCAACGTCAAATTCATGATTGAGGGCGAGGAAGAAGTCGGATCGAAGAGCCTTGGCTGGTTTGTAGAGCGCAACCAGGACAAACTGAAATGCGATGTCATCCTGATTTCGGATACGGGGATGATCTCGAACCAACAGCCGTCGATCACGACCGGCTTGCGCGGACTCAGCTATGTTGAGGTGGAAGTGACGGGACCAAACCGCGACCTGCACTCCGGACTTTACGGTGGAGCGGTGGCCAACCCCATCAACGTGCTGGCAAAAATGATTGCCTCGCTGCATGACGAAAACAACCATATCACCATTCCGGGTTTTTACGATAAGGTAGAGGAATTATCAAGGGAAGAACGCGACGAAATGGCCAAGGCGCCGTTCTCGCTTGATGCCTACAAAAAGGCGCTGGACATTGACGACGTATACGGAGAGAAAGGCTATGTGACGAACGAACGCAACTCGATTCGCCCGACACTGGATGTCAATGGCATCTGGGGCGGCTATACAGGTGAAGGTGCCAAGACCGTCATTGCTTCGAAAGCCTATGCCAAGATTTCCATGCGCCTCGTGCCCCACCAGGATTGGGAGGAGATCACCGAACTGTTTACACGACACTTCGAAAGCATCGCGCCGGCCGGTGTGCGGGTAAAAGTGACACCGCACCACGGAGGCCAGGGTTATGTGACGCCGATTGACAGCATCGGTTATCAGGCAGCGAACAAGGCGTATACGGAAACGTTCGGTGTGCCGGCGATTCCGGTGCGTTCGGGCGGCAGTATTCCGATTGTCGCGCTGTTTGAGAAAGAGCTGAAAAGCAAGACCATTTTGATGGGATTCGGACTTGACAGCGACGCCATCCACTCACCGAACGAGCATTTCGGAATTTTCAATTACCTGAAAGGAATTGAGACGATTCCGTTGTTTTACAAGTATTTTACCGATTTGGCAACAAAGTAAAATACCGGCATGAAACACCTTTTTTACTTCTGCATGTTCCTTTCTTTTGTGTCGATGCCGAAAGCACAGGCACAGGAAATTGCCGACGATTCCATCTATAAACTGGTAGAGCGTCGCCCGGAATTTCCGGGAGGGGATGAAGCTTTTCGCCGATTTTTTACGAACAACATCAAAATGCCAAGGGACAAAGTGCCACCTACGACCGTACTGGTGACTTTCGTAGTGGAAAAAGATGGGACATTAAGCGGTATTAATGCATCGAGAAGCCCGTCTCCCTCCGTAACCCAGGCGATTAACGATGTACTCGCGCGGTCGCCACACTGGACCCCCGGTTTTAACGACAACAAACGCGTTCGTGTTAGGGTTGGATTCCCTTTTATAGTGGGACAGACGCGATAAACGGAATTCGCACGAACGCTTTACAACCCTTTATGCGCACGAACGCATCGCATCCGAAAAGCCCTTTTCATGTCTGAAAAAGACCTCATCTCCGGATGCCTGCGCCAGGATCCGCTTTCACAGCACCAGCTCTATAAGCTGTACGGTGCGCGTGTGCTGGGTATCTGCAAACGCTATATGAAGGATCGGGAGCGGGCCGAAGAAATGGCGATGAATACCTTTGTGACGGTCTTCGCGAAAATCGGGCAGTTTAAGGGGGATGGGAATTTTTCAGGATGGATACTGAAGATTGCGGTAAATCACTGCCTCATGGAGTTGCGAAAGAAAAACCCGTTCCGCTTCGGGGCTGAGATCGAAGACGTACATGTTTCGGTGGACTCGGCGGTGATGCGGGATTTTGAATCGGATGACGTTTCGAAGATGTTGTTGGTACTGCCCGAAGGTGCGCGATTGGTGTTCAACCTATTCGCGATCGAAGGGTATAAGCACCACGAGATTGCCGAGATGCTGAACATATCGGAAGGCACGTCGAAATCGCAACTGAACTATGCGAAAGAAAAGTTGAAAAAGTTATTGGCAGAGGCCCAATCCAAAAAAATGCAGCCATGAACGATAAGGAACTCTTCGAACTCTTCAAAGCGAAAAGTACCGGTTTCGACGAGACCCCGTCGGACGAACTGTGGCAGAAGATCCGGCGAAAATCGGTCAGGCGACCGTGGTTCCGACCGCAGTCGTCGCGCCTGTTCCTGATTGTGTTATTGTTGTTGGTCATTGTGATTATGGCGGTATGTATGACAATCTTCTTTTTCGAACGCCATTCGTAACTATGAGATACATTGCACTCCTTTTACTAGTACTGCTAACGGCATGTGCCCCAAACCGGACGGTCAACGGTCAACGGGAAGGCCGCTGGAAAGAAGTTTACGCTGACGACAAACAACGCTACAAAAGCGTGGGGCGCTATCGCAACGGCGACGAGGTGAAGCGCTGGCGGCACTACACCAATGGGAAACTTTCGAAAGTAGAGCGCTACCGCGACTCGGTGTGTGATGTAACGTTCTATCATCCGAACGGCAAAGTCGCGTCGAAGGGTGTGACCCGCGTGGTCGTGACCGAAAAAGAGCGGCATTGGTTCTATTCGGGCGACTGGACGTATTTTGACGAACAAGGCACTCCCATCCTGATACGAACGTATAAGGAAGGTAACCTGCTGAGCGAAAAGCCACTTCCGTAACGACGGTAGTCGAAAGAAGAAGGGGTTGCGTTAGCGGGCGGCGGCGGCATCCCCGACCCGACGCAGGAGGGTCGGGATAAAGCAGAGCACGCGACCCGGCGGAGGCATTGAAAGGGATGAACGGACGCGATGCCGGGGAACGCCCAAAAAAAATCACACCAAAAAACACTGTTTTACAGCATCTTACGAAAAAATATTTCGTGTCGGGAGACGATTGGCGTTCTTTTGGCGTTACTTTTGCAGGTATCATCATCAATCAAATCCGGGTTATCGTTTTGCGGCGCCCGGAACTAAATCATCCCTATGCTGAAATCTTTTTTCGTGCTGTGCTCTGGCGCAGACCGCAAGTTGCTTGGCACTTGCTCGGAGGGCGAACAAACCAAGTTTGCCGGCATTGGCGCCACCGTCTTTTTCACGGCCGTCATGGCCTGGGTGGCTGCTTCCTATGCGCTTTACACGGTTTTTGACAATGTTTGGCCCGCAGTGTTCTTTGGCCTTATTTGGGGACTGCTGATTTTCAACCTCGACCGCTTTATTGTGTCGACCATCCGCAAACGCGACCGTTTTGGGCAGGAGCTGCTTCAGGCGGCACCGCGTGTGGTGTTGGCGGTCATCATTGCGATCGTTATCTCGAAACCACTTGAGATCAAAATCTTTGAAAAAGAGATCAATACAGTGTTGCTGAAAGAGAAAAACGCGATGGCGCTGCGGAACAAGAAGGAAGTATCGGATTATTTCAAGACTGACCTTGACCAGAATCAGTCGGATATCAAGCGCCTTAAGACGGAGATTGCGGATAAAGAAAAAGAAGTGAATGCGTTGTACGACACCTATATTGCGGAAGCGGAGGGACGTAAGGGCACACTGAAGATCGGGAAGGGACCCGTATTCAAAGAGAAAATCGCGAAGCACGACCTGGCCCGCACGGAACTCGATACGCTGCGAAAGGCGAACCTGGCGAAAATTGCGGCACTGGAAGCTAAAAATAAGGACGTGCAGGCCGACCTTGACAAAAAAATTGGCGATGGACAGCCTGTAATCGAAGGGTTTGACGGCCTCATGGCGCGGATCAACGCGCTCGGATCGTTACCGTTGTTGCCGTCGTTGTTCATTATGTTGCTGTTCCTGGCCATCGAAACCGCGCCGATTATTGCGAAGTTGTTGTCTCCGAAGGGAGAATACGATTTCAAACTCGAAGACATCGAAACGGCCTTACAGGCGACGTTGGCACAAGACAAGCACCAACGGCAGCTGCTGGTGGCAACGAGCGCGGAAATGCACGACCGGGTATACGCCGACATCGCCCAGGACAAAGGCCTGTTCGGACTGCAGCGCAGCAAGGCGAAAGAACTGCTGGAGTTGCAGGCGCACCGGTTTGTGGAGAAGCAGCGGGAGACGATGTAATACGATCCCAACTGAAAATAAAAATCCCAAATTCCAGTTTGTTTTATACCGGAATTTGGGACTCTTTTTTTGGGATATCTTAGAGGTACGCCAATATCTCCTTTTTCAGGTTGTCGTATTCGCCTTGTAGGATGAGGCCGTTGTCAAGGAGTTTTTTGTAGTTCTGTAATTTCTCGAACAGCTCTTCTTTTGACAGTTCGGAGAGGCTGCGTTCGCCGCTGTGGCTTGCGGATGATGGGGCTGATG
>DATGXZ010000388.1:0-4429 GCA_035298445.1 Flavobacterium sp. | reverse complement strand
TGAGCACTTCGATTCGGACGGTAATAATCTGTATGTACTGGCACAATTCTATCCTCGGATGGCAGTCTACAACGACGTGGAAGGATGGCAGAACATGCAATTCTGGGGCGCCGGCGAATTTGCGCTCCCGTTCGGCAATTTCGAAGTTAATATTACAGTTCCGGCCGACCATATTATGGAAGCGACCGGCGAACTGCAAAACCGTGCCGAAGTGTTTACCGCCGCACAATTGAAGCGCTACCAGGATGCCCAGAAATCGTATGACAAACCGGTTATCGTAGTGACGGCTGAGGAAGCCATGGCAGCAGAAAAAGGGTTTTCGGACAAGAAAAAGACGTGGCGCTTCAAAGCGGTCAATGTGCGGGATTTTGGTATTTCGACCTCCCGCAAGTTTATCTACGACGCGATGGCCGTGAAATTGGGAGGGAAGGATGTCATGGCAATCTCGCTTTATCCGAAAGAAGGCAATCCGTTGTGGGAACAATATTCTACCCGGATCGTGGCACATACCCTCAAAACCTATTCGGCCCATACCTTTGACTATCCCTATCCGAAGGCCATTTCGATCAACGCGCAAGACCAGGGGATGGAATATCCGATGATCTGCTGGAATTTCGGCCGCCCGGATGCTGACGGAAAGTACTCTGACCAGGTGAAGTATGGCATGATGGGTGTGATCACACACGAAGTCGGACACAATTTCTTCCCCATGATCGTCAACTCGGATGAGCGTCAATGGACATGGATGGACGAGGGATTGAACACGTTCCTTGAAACCCTTACCGAGTTGGATTGGCAAGCAGATTTCCCGATCCGACGCGGATTGCCGAGGTTGGTGGTGCCGTATATGAGTGGCGACCAATCGGGCCTCGAGCCGATTATGAGCAACTCGGAAACCCTGCGCCAGTTTGGAAACAATGCGTATGCCAAGCCAGCAGCCGGACTCTACATGCTGCGCGAAACCATTATGGGACGCGAACTGTTCGACCACGCCTTTAAAACCTATGCCAATCGCTGGAAATTCAAACACCCAACGCCCGACGATTTCTTCCGTACGATGGAAGACGCTTCTGGCGTTGACCTCGACTGGTTCTGGCGCGGTTGGTTCTTTACGACCGATTACAGTGACATCGGCATCAAGGAAGTCAAACGGTATTTTGTGACGGCCGATGCACCAAAAGGCTATAAGGCACCTGAAGCCGGACGTCGCCGTCGCCTCGCGAATGCCGGTGCGCAGGTATATATGATAGAAGAGGGAAGCGAGTCATACAAACCCGAACTCGACAAACCATTCGACGTGCAGCAGGTGGCGCCGTTGGCCGAATTTATTGCCAAGAACTTTACGGAGGAAGAAAAGGCAAAACTGAAATCGCCCAAGTATTTTTACGAGGTGACGTTCGACAAACCGGGAGGACTCGTCATGCCGTTAATCGTAGAATTGACTTTTGAGGACGGCACTACGGAGATAAGAAGGTTTCCGGCCCAGATATGGCGCTTCAACGACGCCGAAACCACAAAGTTGTTTGCAACAGATAAGAAACTGGCGCGGATTGTGGTCGATCCGAAGCTGGAGACCGCCGATGTGGACACCACGAACAACAGTTGGCCCAAGCAGCAGGGAAAGTCAAAGTTTGATTAAAGTGCAGGAAGGCAGGTGCTATTATTCGTATCTTTGGCACCGATAAAACGAGAAGTATGTTCGGTATCGGAGGTGGCGAAATTTTCCTGATCATCGTGGTGGCGCTGATGTTGTTCGGATCGGAGAACATCCCGCAGATTGCCCGTTCCCTTGGTCGACTCATGGCCCAGGTGCGGCATGCTACGGATGGCATTAAACACGAAATCCAGAAAAGTGCCGAAGATAGCGGACTCGATGCCAAATCGCTTACAGGAGGCATCACCGACGAAATCGAGAAAGCCCGCCAGGGATTCACTAAAATGGTCACCGAGCACACCCCTACTGATAATTTAGGGCTTGACGATGTTACCAAGGGCGTTTCTGACGAATACGGGAAAGCCGCCCAGGACATTGGGGATATCGCCGAAGGACCGATCAAACGCCAGCGTTGATGGACCGCATTTTACAGTACGATTCCAATCTTTTTATTTACCTGAACGGCCTTGGGTCTGAAACCTGGGATCCCTTCTGGCTGGCCGTTACCAAAATAGGGTATTGGATTCCCTTTTACGTTTTTTTGCTCTGGTTGGTACAACGCAAATTGGGTTGGAAACAAACGCTTTGGGTGTTGTTGTGCGTGGCGGTGCTCATTACGGTGACCGATCAGGTGGTAAACCTCGTGAAGTCGCATTTCCAGAGGCCTCGACCATGCAACGATGAAGGGATTTGCTACCTGATACGATCGGTGAAAACCAGTTCCAGTTTTAGCTTTTTCTCGGGGCACGCGGCCAATTCAATGGCAAATGCCACCTTTGTCTTCCTGTTGTTACGACGTCAATATCGCCTGATGGGACTTTTGTTTTTCTGGCCGTTGGTGTTCGCGTATTCCCGCATCTATTTAGGACTACACTATCCGGGGGATATCGCAGTGGGCTACCTCTTCGGTGCTCTTATGGGAACGCTCTTTTTCCGGATTTACCTGTGGTCGAAGTCGCGGGTTTTTCCTTCCTAATCCTACAAAACCCGACTTACGGTGAGTCCATCGCGAATGGGCAACAGCACCGTCTCAACCCGTGGATCCTGTTTCAGTAGCTGGTTGTATTCCAACAGTACCTTGGTGCTTTTGTCGTTTGCTTTTACTTCTTCCAACACCTTTCCACTCCACAGCACATTGTCCGACAGGATGATACCGCCTTTTGAGGTCATCGACACGATCATTTCGAAATAGTGAGGGTAATTTTCTTTATCGGCATCGATGAAAACCAGATCGTAGCTCTTAGAGAGTGTAGGGATGATGTCAAGTGCATTGCCCAAATGCTGCGTGATTTGGCTCCCCCAGGGAGATGCATCGAAGTACCGACGCTGGAAATCAAACAATTCTTCGTTGTTGTCGAGTGTATCGATGGTGCCGCCATCGGCAAGTCCTTCAGCCAAACACAGTGTGGCATACCCCGTATACGTTCCGATCTCAAGGATGTGCCGCGGCCGTACCAATTTGGAAAGCAGGCTCAGCACACGCCCCTGGAAGTGACCCGACAACATGCGGGGTTGCAGGATTTTCAAGTGGGTCTCACGGTTGAGTTGGGCGAGTAGTTCCGGCTCATCTTCCGAGTGGCGGGCGACGTAGTCTTCAAGTTGTTCGGAGAGGAAATGCATGGAAATGGGCGAATTAGCGAATACGTAAATGTGAGAAAAAAGTCGTTGGCGTTGTGGCGTAAAGGTAGCAAATGTCAGACAGTGGATGCTTTCTACAGGTTGTAAAGTTAGCGAAGATAGGACTGCCGCCGGGTTTTCCCATTCTGAAGGTTTTTACGTATCACCTCCATTCGCTAATCCCCTAATTCACGCCGTGAAACCGCTACTTCGGTCAGAAACGCGCATCCGAAAATTTCGATGTACCTTTGCACCATGCAAACCGAGAAGCGTGACATACGGGCACTGACCAAGCAGCAACTCCGTGATTTTTTTGTAGCGAATGGCGACCAGGCCTTTCGGGGCAATCAGGTCTATGAGTGGCTGTGGAGCAAGGGCGCGCATTCGTTTGACGACATGACAAATGTGGCAAAAGCTACACGCCAGATGCTGGAAGAACATTTTGTGATCAACCACATCCGGGTCGACCAGATGCAACGTAGCGAGGACGGTACGCTGAAGAACGCCGTTCGTCTTCACGATGGACTCATTGTCGAGAGCGTATTGATTCCGACCGAAACCCGCACCACGGCCTGTGTCTCAAGCCAGGTGGGTTGCAGCCTCGACTGTGAATTTTGTGCTACCGCACGCCTCAAAAGGATGCGGAACCTGAACCCCGACGAAATTTACGACCAGGTGGTGGCCATCGACCGTGAAAGTCGGTTGTATCACGGGCATCCGCTGTCGAATATCGTGTTTATGGGGATGGGCGAGCCGTTGATGAATTATAATAACGTCTTGAAGGCCATTGAGATGATTACGTCTGATGAAGGCCTTGGCATGTCGCCGAAGCGGATTACCGTGTCGACCTCGGGCGTGTCAAAAATGATCCGTAAGATGGCCGACGAGGGAGTGAAGTTCAAGCTCGCCGTATCGCTGCATTCCGCCATCGAGGAAACCCGCAACCGGATCATGCCGTTCACCAAGAATTTTCCGTTGACCGAACTTCGCGATGCCCTTGATTATTGGTACCGACAAACCAAAAGCCGTGTCACCTATGAATATGTCGTCTGGAAAGGTATCAATGACGACAAAACCTCGATCGACGCCCTCGTGCGGTTCTGCAAGCACGTGCCGTGTAAGGTCAACCTGATCGAATACAACCCAATCGACGACGGC
>DATGXZ010000387.1:0-2700 GCA_035298445.1 Flavobacterium sp. | reverse complement strand
ACCATGATCTTGAAGGGTTGATCAAACAGCAGGCTTAGTATAAGTCCGCCGAACGTCCTTCTGCCGCGGGGCAATTCGTTCCAGATGGTTTTCAGTATCCCCATTATCGTACGATCAGCGCATCGAGTTTCTGTTGCAGGTTTTCGTAGCCCCGGCCGATCTGCCATGCGTTTTCAATCGTCGTTGTTCCTTCAGCCGTAAGTCCAGCGAGCAGAAGGGAAATCCCGGCGCGCAGGTCAAGTGCGTTCACGCGGGCGCCTTGTAGCGGTGTTCCGCCGTCGATGACGAGCATGTCGCCTTCCACGCGGTATTTCATCCCCATCTTAGCCAATTCCTCGGCATAGCCGTAACGGCCAGGAAAACGAAGGTCCACAATTTTTGATTCACCACGTGACATGGCTCCGTATACAGCGAAAAGGGGTTGCATGTCCGAGTTGATGCCTGGATACGGCCCTGTGCTGATTTCAACAGGATAAGCGCTTCCGCCGCGTACGATCAGGCTGTCTGACCCGCGGAAAAACTTCATGCCGCTTTCCCGAAGGTACACCATCGGAACTTCAAGGTGTTCAAAAGGGAAGTTCTTTATTTCCACTTCCCCACCTGTGATGACCGATCCGATTGCCCAGGTAAGGGCTTCCATATTATCCGGAATAACGGAATGGCGTACCGACGTCAATTTCTCAACGCCTTCTATAACGATGCATTTTTGTCCGAAGACTTCAATCTTCGCCCCCATTTTGCCCATCATGTCGATCAAATCCATGATTTCAGGGCGGATATGCGGATTCCAGAGTGTCGTGGTGCCTTTTGCGAGACTCGCGGCGATGATGGAATTCTCGGTCGCACCCGTTGAGCGCATGGGGAGCACAATATCGGCACCTTTCAGTCGGCCTTCCGACTTGGCACACAGATAGCCGTCTTCTTCCCAAACACGGGCACCCAGGTTTTCCAGGAGCATCACGTGGAGGTCGTATTTCCGCTCACCCAGTTTGCATCCCCCTGGCAACGGCACACGACCTTCGCCGAAGCGCGTGGTCAGGGCCCCGAGGATCAGGAGCGTATTGCGGATCGATCGTTCGTTCCAAACGAGTATATTCTTCGGATTCGCGGTTTCGGTGATCTTCACGTAGTCGCCATGGCTCGCATATTCTTTCCCTAACACCTTCAACATATCAAGGTGTACCTGAACGTCGAGGAGTCCGTTCGGAAAGTTGTAGAGTTCAACATCGCCGTCTGTCAACAACGACGCGGCCAGTAGCCGGAGTGAACTGTTTTTTGCACCACTGACGGTTACCTCGCCTACGAGTTTTCCTTTACTGACATTCATTACCTGATCCGACATACTAATTTGCTTTTATTTACTTCTTTTTTTCTACTTGGCCGATTTTTGTATCCGACAAAAACGACTCACAAAAATACTGTACATACAACTGCGCCCCTTTTTCGCTCAGGTGGTGCGCGTCAAAAGACGTGCGTGCTTCCCAGAGGTCAGGGTATTGGGCCGGGTCGACCAGCATGATCATCTGATCGCCCAGGGCTTTTTTCAACGGTATGAGACTGCGGTAGGATTCTGACCGCGGATGCACGACAAAACGCAGCTCAATTCCTTTTTTCTTAGACAAAGCAGCGAGTTCCTCGAGCTTGGCGAGGTGTGCTTTATTGAGCGTTTTGGGTTTATAGCCAGCGAATTCCCGGGCCACTTTTTCCTTTAAAGTAGTCAACTCGAGCGTGTCGGCTTCAAACGACTTCCGAAGCGCTACCAGTTTCTCCCGCTGGGACGGATCGTGGGTGCGCTCAGTCTCTTCCTCCTGACCGATATAGCCGTCGTGGTGCGGGCCTATCCAGACATCCGCATCGGCATCGTCGCGCACGAGCGGTGGCAGGTAATTGAATCCGAAATACTTGATGGCCGTTGCAAGGGGGAAATAGGCATAGGTAAGCTTGCTTTTGGCACTCATGCCTTCTCCTTCAATGTGGTCGTATAAGGCATTCCCGTTCTTAAGGCTCACCCAATACGAACTCTTGCGGGCGAAGAGGTTATTCCGTGTAAGCGGACTCATCGTGTTAACTTCGAGAAAGGCATAACGAACCGGATTTGAACCTGGTTGGTAGTTCTCGAGGAAAAATTCGTACTGCGCATACGTTTCGTACGATTTATTGGCCGGTGTTCCGAAATTGAAACTGCGGGTCTCAAGTCCTGCCGTACGATTGATTGAATCAAAGGTTGCAGGATTAAGGTGGCGCAGCGTCCGGCTCGTACCAAAAAAGACCGTGTTGTAGTCGTTCTTGTGGGATTGGAAATAATCGTATCGCACGGCAAAACGGTCGTCCTGCACTTCCTCCGGCAACAGCAGGTTGAGGATCAGGTTCATCAGGAGGACGAACACCGCAAAGCTTATCGTTTTTTTAATTAGCTTCCTCATCGCGTTAGAATTGGAAATAGATAAACTCCTGTTCATTGCTGCCAAATGCAAACACCATGGCCAAAAGCACGAAATAGAACGTCCACCGGAGTGGCGTTGGCGTCTTCAATGCAAAGCGTTCCAGCGCGTAGTTGTTTTCGCGTCCGAGCCATTCGATCACCACGAAGGCGGATATAAGGGCGAACAACGCGACCGAGGTGTGGGTCGGCACGGTGAACAACGAGGCGGAAAAAATCCCTTTTATATAAGAGAAAGCGTTTGAAAGCGATTCTGCACG
>DATGXZ010000386.1:0-4342 GCA_035298445.1 Flavobacterium sp. | reverse complement strand
ATGTACTTAAGCGCCTCAGCAGAGTCGAGAATATTCTCAAGACTATAACCCGTCCTTGTGAAATTCTCCAAAATCTTCAAACTCGCATCTTTTAGATTTGACAAATCAAGGGTGAAGAACGGTTTCTCATCCATGATATTTGGCTTTTCCAGGTCGGCGTAAAAATTGTAAATATGACCGTTCGTCAGTACACCGAATCGAGCCTTCGAGACATGAAAATATCTATGGAGTTGGGAATTATGTGCGTCAGCATTTTGTTTCCAGTGCTTACACTCGATTATTAGAATGGGTTCACCGTCTTTTTTGATGACGTAATCTACTTTTTCTCCTTTTTTAGTGCCGATATCACAAATAAACTCCGGTATCACCTCTGTCGGATTGAAGATGTCATACCCCAGTATTTGTATAAATGGCATTACAAAAGCGTTCTTAGTAGCTTCCTCGGTATTTATCTGATCTTTAAGGGAGTCAACCCGTTGGTGAAGTTGTTCTAGCTTGAGTCTCAAATCGGTTTGCTCCATGATGTTTTGAATTGGTTCGTCGAAATTATGAAAAATTATTGAACTAACTTTCTGTGGCTGTAAAACAATCTAAGCTCCGTTTCCGATTAGCAGCGGCTTGCCTGAATTCTTTACAAGGTCGCTGATAATATAAGGCGATTCTCTATCTGTCGGATTGTGGCTACAGAACGTCGAAAAAGCATCGGGAGGGTTTTGAGGTAAACTACGCGTAGGGATGACCTTAAGCGCCCTTTACTCACAATACACCTTCAACACCCCTTCATACTCTTCTCTGCGTTTTTCAAGGGCGGCTGGAACAATCGGTCCACCCGATTTACAGTACACGATGACGCCATCGACTGTGATCAGGGTGAAAGGATAGCCGTTCGAGAGTCCGATGGTATCGAGTTCTGCCTGCGTGATCCGGCAATGTCGGAAGCGAAGCGGTCGTTCGGTCAGCACATCGGCCAGTTGGGCTTTACTGAGGTAGGTGACCGCAATGAAGTCGGCTTTTCCCGCATAGCGTTGCTGCAGGTCATTGAGCAGGTCAAAGGCGCCCAGGCAGGGATCGCCACAATCGTACCAGAAATAATACAGTGCAACCCGTTTGGTAGCGCCGCTATAGAGAACGCTGTCGTCTGATTCGCTTGCCGTAAAGAACGGTAGTCGCGTGCCGACCTTACTGCTGTCGCGCTCCCGGATGCGTTGCGCCAGTGCATCGGCGTTCGAACCCACAGGCAGCATACCACCTTGCGCACAAACGATAGGGGCGAAGGTGAGGCAAAGCCAGAGGATGTAGTGATTTCGTGTCACGTGGCGCTGAATGGGAGTAAGTTAAAACGAATGCAAAAAGAGCATACGCTTAGCCTCGCTATGGGAGGTCAAACCGGCGTCACTTTTAGTAGTTGCGCTTTCCATTTCTCCCATTCCTGCTCCGCCGGAATTCGGTTAGCTATCGTTTTGAGTACCACGGCTTCGTGTGTAGGGGTGAGGGCGATGAGTTCAAAGTATAAGTCCGCATTTTGCCGCAGTATTAATTCCTGTATGTCCGATACCGCAAGGCGAAATCGCACGGTGATAAAGCCCAGTGGGTTCACATAAAGGCCTTTGACGATATGTCCCCTTCGCAAACGCACCGAAACCGACAGATTCCCCAAATCAAAACACAACATCGCCGCGAAAAAGTAGGGGGCACTACAGATATACGGAACATCCGCGGGTAACGGCGCGGCAAGCAAGGCCGCCAATAGTGCGTAATACACGATTTGTACCAGCGGGTGAAGGAGTTCTTGTTTATCGATTTCCATGGTGGGTATCCATTAGGTGTGGTAGTAGTCGCAACAAAGGCAACAAAGGCAAACTATATAACGTCCCTAAGGTACAGTTTTCCCCACTGCAAAAATAACGTTCCCTACTATCGTGTTCGATTATAGTTTTGAACCCACGGGCAACATACCACCCTGCGCACAAACTATAGGGGCGAAGGTGAGGCAAAGCCAGAGGATGTAGTGGTTTCGTGTCACGGTTTCGGAGAGGAGCGTGTTCTATTAATAATCCCGTACCAGGTGCGCCGCATCGAAAGAGTTATTGAAGTCTCTCACACGGCGTAAGTTGCCGTTTGCATAAGCCCCTTCATACTCGGCCCAAAGCATGACGTCCCTGGGGTCATAGACAGCGGTTTCGATAAAGCGGTCTAACTCGGCCAGGTTCCCCTTCGCCAAAAAGACGATACACCGGATGACCCGCGGGGTGCGGAGATAGTCGGTTTGGAGGATGGCGTTCCGCAATCGCTTCGCCGCTTCCGCCGCATTTTCGCTAAAGTCAGTTTGGATACGTGTGGAGATGTCGGGAGTAAAGGTCATGGGTTAGGGGATAGGGGAGGACGGTATTCTTGATGTGCGAAAAATACAAAAAAGGAAGTATCATCAGCCTGGTGGTACCGCCCATGATTACCTATTTAAAACGAAAGCTCATCATCACCTCTTCGGCCACTTCTTTGTAGAACTGGAATGACTTTTCTTCACCAGAGAACGAGAGGCTGTATACCGTAGGCCCTTTTATAAAGCGATATTGTATTCCGGTTAGTCGCATGCCGCTGAGGTTCATTGTATAATCAAAGCGAACGCATTTGCCATTTCGACTCTCAAGTATTTGGTAACGTTGCACATCCGTTCGTATTTCCATAAATCCTTTTTCCCGCCGTGCATAGGTGTCAATGTTAGCGGTAGCCTCTCCTTCGTCCATGATAAAAAAGTTTATACTGGTCTCAAAGCTGTCCCCTATAGAGGGAGGATACAGCACCAGCACATGAAAGGCGCTTTCGGTGTTAACCCGCCAGCCTTTCGGATAGTTTACCGTAAAAGCATCCGTTTCATATGTTTCGGAAAGATTTTTACTTTGGGCAAAACAGGCGGTCCCCCAGAGCAGCAACAAACAAAATAGAGATTTCATACAAAGGTTGGTCAGGGCTTCACTATTTACAATCAATCGCTACCGTGCGAAACAGCAACATAGCGTTGCCAAGGTACAATTTTTCCATTGCAAAAAATTCCGTTCCCCAATATCGAATATGCCTAAATTCACTCGCAGGAAGCCTGCTATTTTACCGCTTCTCCAACGTAATCCCTTCCCAACTGTCAGGGTCTCCCACGACAATATAAATCGCATACGGAGGAGCGTCGCTGTTGATATGAAAGCTATTGACGTCATACAGTCCCGAAGAGTCCGTTTCCCCGGTTCGCAGCCTTACAATCGTGTCATAGTCCATCGGGATTACCCAACTGCCTTCGTCTTCTTCCACGTTCCACTTACCAGAGGCATTGACGAGTTCATAATCCGATAGCCAGTTGCCGGAATCGTGATACGGAAAATACCGGAATTCAAAGGTCTTGTCAGCCTTGAACCGGATTACCGTTTTACCCGAAACGCTGTCGGGTAGGTGAAGTTGCTTCCGTGACGCGTCGGCAATTACATACGTGCCCACGAGGTCGTTTGCGTCCGGTTGATGAGTGGCAAAATCAGCAAAAGGCGATTTTATACGTTCACCGGTAATCAGGCTGTAGCCGCCCGTCAACAGGCAGGGCAACAGTTCGACCGCAAACGAAAACAGCAGGCCATACACAAAAAGACGTGGGCGTATCCGTCTGATAAACGCACGCTGGCTGTTTCGGGTGAGGAGTTGGAAAATCCACCCACCCGTATACAGCACATTGGCCAGCAGCAGGAAGACCGCCGTCGCCAGATAGAACAGGAAAAAGTCGGAAAAGAACGACCAAAGATCTTTTACGATATACGACAGCAACGTCAGGGAAAGAACCCCAAAAAGCACCAGTAAGATGTTATACAGAGGACGTCGGAATTCCCACCAAAGCAAAATCCGAACCCAGTGGCGGCTATCGTCAGTGTTTACAAGGAAAAGGCGTTTTAGCATGAAGGGGTGTTGGTTGATAGTTCATAGTTCGTAGTTCGTAGTTGAGGGGAACATGGTTCCTACGTAGCAAAACTACTCATTTCTTTCACCCGCCACCAAAACCCTCAACCCTCAACCCTCAACCCTCGAACCTGAACCAAGAACCAAGAACCAAGAACCAAGAACCCAAAACCCAAAACCCAAAACCCAACTCCCAACTCCTAACTCCTAACTCCTAATTCCTAATTCCTTCTTCCTCGCAATATACCGCGACACCGGCTTCAACGGGCGGTCAATGAATTCCGGATGATAACCCGGATGGTCAAAGAAGTCATACGTATTGTCATGCTTCAAATACCAGAGTACGGGTTTTCCGTCCCGGAAAAACGTCGTCGTATCACATACGTTCACCTTGCGCACCGCGAATTGCCCC
>DATGXZ010000385.1:0-2007 GCA_035298445.1 Flavobacterium sp. | reverse complement strand
ATACTACGAGTATATGAAGTCGTATTCACCGTACGACAACGTCCGCGCGCAGGCCTATCCCAATTTATATGTATCAACGGGGCTGCATGATTCACAGGTGCAGTATTGGGAACCCGCCAAATGGGTCGCAAAACTGCGGTTGCTGAAAACAGACGATAATAAGTTGTATCTTGACACCAATATGGACGCCGGGCACGGCGGTGCCTCGGGTCGTTTTGAAGCCCTGAAAGAGCTCGCCAAGGAATTCAGTTTTTTGTTAGATTTGGAGGGAATAAAGGGATAGTATAAAAATAATTGTTACCTTTGCGAGGTTCCGAATTGGGTCGAAACCGTTCGCGGCATGCTTTTTTAACTTTATGTATGAAAGAAGAGATAAGAGCTTACGATAACGTTCTGGCTTTGATTGGCAATACACCCCTTATACGCCTGAACACTATCACCAGCCCGTATAAAGGAAACTTCTACGCTAAGGTCGAAGCCTTCAACCCGGGACATTCCACCAAAGACAGGATTGCCCTGTACATTATAGAAGAAGCGGAAAAAAAAGGAATCCTCACACCAGGCGATACCATTATTGAAACCACTTCGGGCAATACAGGCTTCAGCTTGGCTATGGTGAGTATCATCAAGGGATATAACTGCATCCTGGCGGTAAGCTCAAAGTCCTCCAAAGACAAGATCGATATGTTGCGCAGCCTCGGCGCGAAAGTATATGTTTGCCCTGCAAACGTGTCGGCCGATGATGAGCGTTCTTATTATAGCGTAGCCAAAAGGCTGCACGAAGAAATCAAAGGTTCGATCTATATCAACCAGTATTTCAACCAACTCAATATCGACGCCCACTACAAAACCACCGGTCCTGAAATCTGGGAACAGACCAACGGCAAGATTACGCATTTGGTGGCGTGCAGTGGTACCGGTGGTACGATTTCCGGTGCGGCGAAATACCTGAAAGAACAAAACCCGAATATCCGTATCCTGGGTGTTGACGCCTTTGGTTCCGTATTGAAGAAATACCACGAAACAAAGGAATTCGACGCTGATGAAATTTATCCGTACCGCATAGAAGGATTGGGTAAAAACCTGATTCCTACCGCAACGGATTTCGATATCATCGACCAGTTCACCAAAGTAAGCGATGAAGAAAGTGCGCACATGGCACGCGACATCGCAAAAAAAGAAGGATTGTTTGTCGGCTATACCTCAGGCGCCGTCATGCAGGCCATCAAACAGTATGCAGAAGAAGGCGCTTTCGACGAGAACAGTAATGTCGTTGCCATCTTCCCTGACCACGGTTCGCGCTACATGAGTAAAGTCTTCTCAGACGAGTGGATGAGCGAACAGGGGTTCTTCGACAGCGTCAACGCGGAAGAAGCGCAGAAAATTGAATTTATCAAATAATTTTTCCTGATAGATAGTTGAAAAAACTCTGGAGGCGACTCCGGAGTTTTTTTGTTAGGGCCGTTTGTGTAGTTTGAAAATACTCACAAGTGCATCCGGATTGTCTGGCTCACCGCTCCAAATCGAGTAGTAATCGCCTGTAAAGGAAACCAGCCCGTAATAGTATACATCGCCTTTGCGACTGAGGTTCTTACGCACCTCGTTATCGCTTTTGATGAAATACAGCCGGAAGGTGCCATCTCCCATAGGCTTTAGCTCACACTGGGAAGTGGTGCCGTCAGAAAAGGTCTCCGTCCATCGGTCAGGGGTAATACGAACGTTGACCGGGCGAGGTGGTGTACTGCCAGGGTCCATGTAATAGAAATCCCCTCCTTTAAAAAACGTCTGTACTTCGGCAGACGACAATTGCGTAGGAGGAATTCCCTGGACGCGCTCCCATTCACCGTTGCGCTCCCGTTTGTCAAAACTGGTAAGTAGTGCTTTCTGGAAAGAAGGACATACCTTCTGAAGTCGCAGGAACACGCGTTTGAAAGCGGCTTGTGCCTGTTCGTCGGTCCGGAGTTTTTGCCGGCGTAGAAAGTTCGGTATATGGCGTTCCATGAGTAC
>DATGXZ010000384.1:0-1859 GCA_035298445.1 Flavobacterium sp. | reverse complement strand
GACGACGTCTACCGCCTGGTTGGCCAGCAGGTCAAGTGCCTCTTCCCCATCACGTGCAATGAATACCTGGAAATCGAGTTTCCGGAAGGCATATTCAAGCGACATCACAATGTTGGGCTCGTCGTCAACGATGAGTATCTTTTTCATGTTCGGTGGGTTCAGGCAGTATAAAGGTAAGCAAGGCGCCGGAATTTTCACGATTGTCCGCCCAAATGCGTCCGCCGTGGTGATCGATGATTTTTCGGCAGATGGCGAGCCCGAGTCCGCTGCCCTCCGGCTTCCGCAGGTTCTGGTGCTTCACCTGGTAAAATTTATCGAAAATGGCGTCGAGGTCGGTGGGCGCGATGCCTTTTCCGTTGTCGGCGACGGCTACTTCCAACACTTGGTCTTTGCTGATAGCAGTGATGGTAATCCTTCCTCCCTCTTCCGGACAAAGCTTCAACGCATTCGATACGAGGTTCATCAGCACCTGCACGATCCGGTCATGGTCATACAAAGCAGGGCGCGTGGTGGCGATGTCGACTTCTATCAGGATACCTTTCGCATCCGCTATGGGTTTTAGTTGGGCAAGTACTTCGGAGAGCGCGTCGGAAATGAGATGCGGCGCCAAATCAAGGGATTGTTTGCCTGATTCAAACTTCTCAAGATCAAGGATTTTATTGATGAGGCGGTTAAGGCGATCCGATTCCGACATGATGTTCTGCAGGAAATTCCGACGCAGTTCATTCGGGATGTCGTCATCATCGTGGAGGATCTCGGTTGCCGCACGAATGGCGGTAATAGGCGTGCGCAACTCGTGTGAAACTGTGTCGAGGAACTCGTCTTTCTGCCGGTCTTTCTCCAACAGTTCTTCATTGGCTTCCCGAAGTTGGGCGGTAAGGGCTTCCAATTCGGCCGAGGCTTCCCGCAATTTGCGGTTGACGACAATGTTCTCGCGCGACTCTTCCAAAATTTTCAACACTTCCGTCAGGGGCACTTTTTCCTCCTTCACCACGCTCGAAATCAGGATGCGGGCAGATGCCGTGCCGATATGCCCCGTGAGCAGGTTCTCCGCAAATTTAATCATCCGCGGGTCGGCGAGTTGCTGCTCGGGATCGGTGCCGTATTTCCGACGGAAGAACGCCAGTTCACGGCGGGTGGCATTCTCCCCCAGAAAACGCACCAATACCCTCCGGATGTCAGCGATATACGCAGTTCCCTTCCAGATAAAAGCGCTTTCGTGCTTCGACGCATAGCGATCAATATCGATGAACATCTCGGCATAATTGCGTTCGCGGTAATTGCCTTTGAAGCTAACGGACACGATCAGGTAAAGTCCGGCGTTGACCAGCAGGCTCCAAAACAGCGCGTGCGGCACCGGTTCGAGATAGGTAAGTCCGAGTAGGGAAAAAGGACGCAATCCGGACATCCCCATAAAGCCCGCTGTCACGAAGGTGCTGTCGGATCCGGTAGTACCTATTATGTACGGAAGTAATAACGTATAGGTGCACACCAGGAAACCGCCGATGAGTCCGGCAATAGCGCCTGCCTTCGATCCCCTTCGCCACAAAAGAGCCCCGAAGAAAGAAGGCGCTAATTGTGCGATGATGACAAAAGAAACGAGTCCTACGGAAAACAGATCATAGTCCAGAATGATACCGCGATACAAGCAAAAGGCACCAGTAATCAGCAGGAAAATCGACACCTTACGGATGTTGAGGATACGACGGTTGTCCCACCCTTCTCCATCGCGCTTCAGGCGGCCGAGTAGTCCGTACGGAATGACGAGGTTATTACTGAGCATGATCGAAAGTCCAATAGACGACGCTACAATCATCGAAATAGCCGCGGAAAATCCTCCGAGAAACACCAGGACAGTC
>DATGXZ010000383.1:0-2850 GCA_035298445.1 Flavobacterium sp. | reverse complement strand
CTATTCCCAGCACTTTCTCTGACAGCGCGATGATGTTGAGCATTTTTTGAGGCTTTAGGCGGTGGTCATAATCGTCGGCATTCCATAGCTGGAAATTGACGACGTTTTCCTTGCGCACCGTTCCGCCGCAGTCGATAAAGTGTTTCGTAACGGCGCCTACTTCCGTTATGTGGAAATGCTCAGGCACGAATGTGCCGTCCGGCAACATAAAGTTGACGAATTCGGCGGTCGCGAGGTGTTTCTTGATTTCAGATAACTTCATGGGTTTTCTCTTTTATGTTAGCAGCATTTGTTTTTTGTCTTTTCGATGACATGGCTGAAAAACGACTTGATTTTTTCGAAGCCTTCTTCATGGATGCAGTAGCAGATGGCCGTGCCCTCGACATTCCCTTTGATCAATCCAGCCGATTTCAGTTCTTTCAGGTGCTGTGAGACGGTCGGCTGTGCCAGCGGTAATTCGTCGACGATATCACCGCAGATACAGCTATCTACTTTCAATAGGTATTCTATGATGGCGATGCGCGCCGGATGCCCCAGCGCCTTTGCCAATACCGCCAGCTCGTTTTGAGCCTGCGTAAAATGATCTGTTTTCGTCGCTCCCATGGCTTAATAAATATATTGCAATATTACGATAAATAAGTAATAAAAAAAATAGTTGCAGGAAAATTGGAGAAGGAACTAATTGGTAAATGGAGCCGGCGTTCGGTCCAAACAAAAACAGCCGCAAGGAATTTCCTTGCGGCTGTAGGTGGTGGGCGATGAGGGATTCGAACCCCCGACCCCCTCGGTGTAAACGAGGTGCTCTGAACCAGCTGAGCTAATCGCCCGTATTGCGAGTGCAAATATAGCGCCGTTTTCGGTATTTGCAAACAAAAGCTCTCTTTTTTATAAAATTTCTGCGACAACAAAGGTGCTGCCTCCTACGAATACGCGGTCGTTTGATGCAGCTTCTGAAATGGCGTTCTCGTAAGCATCTTTTACAGAAGGATATACGTTTCCGTGCAATCCATATCGGCTTGCTTCCTTCTGTAACACGGTTGCGTCGAGTCCGCGGGGAATATCCGGCTTCGCAAAGTAATAATGGGCCTCTTTAGGGAATAACGGCAGGATTTCCCCGAGATCTTTGTCGTTTACCACACCGATGACCACGTGTAGGCGGCCTTCCAATCCATCCTGTAATTGCTGTACTACAATCTCGAGTCCGTGCCGGTTGTGTCCGGTATCCGCTACCGCCAAAGGCCGTTGTCCTAACACCTCCCAACGGCCGCGAAGTCCCGTGTTTTCCTTCACCCGAAGAAATCCTTCCCGGATGTCAGTTTCCGTCACCGGAAAATACGTCGTGTCGGCCAACACCTCCAGCGTTTTGAGAACAGTGCGTTTGTTGGCTTCCTGGTAATACCCTTCCAAAGCCGATGGATAGGAGGGATACACCGCATCCGAGGCATAGAAAATCGGTGCCTTCCGTTCGCTTGCTGTCGTTTCGAAGACGGGTTTCGTTTCTGCTGTATAGTCACCGATCACAACCGGAATCCCGGGTTTGATGATACCCGCTTTTTCCGACGCAATTTTTTCGAGGGTGTCTCCCAGGAACTGCGTGTGGTCTTTCCCAATATTCGTGATGACGGCCACCAGTGGGGTGACGATGTTTGTCGAATCAAGCCGTCCGCCCATACCGGTTTCGATAATGGCGATATCGGTTTTTTCCTTACGGAAATACGAAAAAGCTAATCCGACCGACATCTCAAAGAAACTCATGTCGTGTGCTTCGAAAAACGTCCGGTGGGTTTGGATGAAACCGACGACCTCCGTTTCCGGAATCATTTTGCCGTCTATACGGATGCGTTCCCGGAAATCCTTTAAATGTGGAGAAGTGTAAAGTCCGGTCTTGTAACCCGCTTGCTGTAGCACTGAAGCCAGCAAATGCGAAGTCGATCCTTTGCCATTGGTTCCCGCTACATGGATGCAGACCAATCCGTCTTCCGGATGCCCCAAATGTTCGGCCAGCGCGTGGGTATTGCCCAGGTCTTTCCGATAGGCCGACGCGCCCTGTAGCTGGTACATAGGCAATTGCGCGAACATCCACCTGAGTATGTCATCATATTCGGTCATATCCCAAAAATAAATGAAAAAACCCCGTCGGGGAACGGGGCTCTCAAACTAAAAATAACAAATCAAATCTCAATTCGTTCTGAACTGGAAAACGGGCGACGTCGAACTATTGCCGTCGGCGTCGTGGGTCACCACTTTCCAATAATAGGTCGTAGCAGCGGTTACGGCTACGTTCGTGACCTGTGTCGTTGTAGTGTTCGTGAGTAGGGTAGACGGCGATGCTGCGGTTCCGAAATACACGTCGTATCCGCTGATGTTATTGTCTACGTCGCCTGAATCCCACGCCAAAATCACAGACGGTCCGGAGACGGTCGCACTCATTGGCGGTGTCACGGCATCCGCCGGGAAGGGTATGTAGGTGTTGACGGGTTCACCGGCGTTGTAAAACTTCCATTTTTCGCTGGTGCCTGTTTGCGATACCCCTTCTTTTTTCGATACCACATACCATGAATACGGTGTGGCGCGGTTCAGTTCGATGTCGAGCGTAGTGGACGCACCGGCCGGATATTGCAATACGGCCTGGGTTTGGAGGTTTTTCACATACACCGAATAGCTATCGGCATTCTCGGCGGCATTCCATTCAAAGGTAATGCGGCTTCGGGTGGCCGAAACAGGTTCCCCGGTTTCGCATTCTGAGTTGTTGAGCGGATAGACGAGCGCCACGGCATTCGGTTCCGTACCGCCTCCGTCTCCATCACCGCCTCCGCTTCCGCAGGACGCCATGACCGAGAGCATTGACAG
>DATGXZ010000382.1:0-10748 GCA_035298445.1 Flavobacterium sp. | reverse complement strand
ACCTTGCCCCGCACCCACGCCACGAAATCGGGCATGTTCGTCACCGCACGGCTTACGATGAAGTCATACCGCACGGTGACATTCTCGGCCCGCAATTGTTCCGCTTTCACGTTCTGCAAACCCAACGCATCGGCCACGGCCTGCACCACGCGTATTTTCTTTCCGATAACGTCGATCAGGTGAAAGTGCGTCTCCGGGAAAAGGATCGCAAGCGGAATCCCCGGAAAACCACCGCCGGTTCCTACATCCAACACCGCGCTTCCCGGAAGGAATGATTGCACACGGGCAATCGCCATCGAATGCAGCACATGCCGCGTATACAGCTCCTCAATATCTTTTCGTGAAATCACATTGATTTTCGCATTCCAGTCGGCATACAACGGGCCGAGTTGGGCGAACTGTTCGCGCTGCAACGGGGTCAGGTCGGGGAAGTAGTGAAGGAGGCGCTCCATTCCTTTATTTTTCACAAAAGTACAGAAATAGCCGCCGTTTTTTGCCGTTTTTGCACTGGTTTCCGCGGGCATAAAGTTGTAACTTTGGCGCGGACGTAACTACAACAAAATGACAACAGCAACCACCACAAAGAATCCGTTATCCGATCGTATCAACGAGCTCCAGACGTCGCAGACCCTCGCTATGGCGGCGTTGGCCCGTGAGCTCAAGGCACAAGGCAAAGACATCATCAGCCTCAGCCTCGGGGAACCGGATTTCAATACGCCCGATTTCATCAAAGAGGCGGCCAAAAAGGCCATCGACGACAACTATTCGACCTATCCACCCGTTGATGGGTACGCCGATCTGAAAGAGGCCATTTGCCGAAAATTCAAACGCGATAACCAGCTCGACTACAAACCGGCGAACATTGTGGTTTCAACGGGTGCCAAGCAATCGCTTTACAACGTGGCCCAGGCGATGATCAATCCCGGCGACGAGGTCATTCTTCCGGCACCGTATTGGGTGAGCTACTACGAAATCATCCGCATGGCCGGCGGTATTCCGGTTGAGGTGCCCACGTCGGTAGAAACCGATTTCAAGATCACCGCCCAGCAACTCGAACAAGCCATTACGCCCAAAACCAAAATGGTGTGGTATTCGTCGCCCTGCAACCCATCCGGCTCGGTCTATAGTCGCGATGAACTGGTGGCATTGGCAAACGTCCTCGAAAACCACCCTGATATTTACATCGTATCCGACGAAATCTACGAACACATCAACTTCACCGGCACCTACAGTAGCATCGCTTCCATCCCAGGCATGTTCGACCGAACCATCACCGTAAACGGCGTCGCCAAAGCCTTCGCCATGACGGGCTGGCGTATCGGCTACATCGGTGCACCTGAGTTCATCGCGAAAGCCTGCACCAAAATGCAGGGCCAGGTAACCAGCGGCGCCAATTCCATCGCACAGCGCGCCACGATCGCCGCCGTAGAAGCCGACCCGGCCGTATTGAAAGGCATGGTCGACGCCTTCCACCGCCGTCGCGACCTGGTGTCGGGCCTAATCCAGGAAATCCCCGGCTTTAAATGCAACATCCCGGAAGGCGCATTCTACGTCTTCCCCGACGTGTCGTTTTATTTCGGTAAAACACTGCGCGGAAAAGAAATCGCCAATGCCGACGACTTCTCGATGTACCTCCTTGCCGAGGCCAACGTCGCAACCGTAACGGGCGATGCTTTCGGAAACCCGAACTGCATCCGTCTTTCCTATGCTACCAGCGATGAATTGCTCGTTGAGGCATTACGCCGCATCCGCGAAGCTGTCAGCTAAGGAAGTAAAAGAATGTGGGCGTGCCCCTGCGGGTCGGGCTCTCCGCACTCGCTATGCCCTCCGCAGGCTGCGGGCATGAGCTCAGACAATCGCTCCGATCCCTCACGCGGTAGCTTCGGCGCCGGAAATAGCAGTGGGTATTTGACCTTTTAAACACACAACACAACATGAAGAAGATGCTACTCCTCGGCTCGGGAGAACTGGGCAAAGAATTTGTCATCGCCGCCCAGCGGATCGGGCAATATGTCATTGCGGTCGACAGTTACGAGAACGCACCGGCCATGCAGGTCGCACATGCATACGAGGTAATCAATATGCTCGACGGGGCCGAACTTGATCGCATCGTCGCCAAACACCAACCCGATTATATCGTCCCCGAAATTGAGGCCATCCGCACCGAACGGTTTTATGACTATGAAGCCCAAGGCATAACGGTGGTGCCTTCCGCGAAAGCGGCGAATTTCACTATGAACCGCAAGGCGATCCGCGACCTGGCTGCCAAAGAACTCGGACTCAAGACGGCTGCCTATCGCTACGCCACCTCGGCAACCGAATTGCAGGAGGCCGTGGCAGAAGTGGGCATCCCGTGCGTGGTAAAGCCTTTGATGTCTTCCTCCGGAAAAGGACAATCGACCATCAAATCAGCGGATGACATCGAAAAAGCCTGGCAATACGCCGTCGAAGGTTCGCGTGGCGATGTCGTCGAAGTAATCGTCGAGGCATTCGTGAAGTTCAACTCAGAAATTACCCTGTTAACTGTCACCCAGAAAAACGGTCCGACGCTGTTCTGTGCGCCTATCGGTCACCGGCAGGAGCGGGGCGATTACCAGGAAAGCTGGCAACCGGCGCTGGTTTCCGACAAAGATCTATACGTCGCACAGGATATGGCCGAAAAAGTAACCGAAGCCCTTGGCGGCGCCGGTTTGTTCGGTGTCGAGTTCTTCCTGGCCGATGACGGAGTGTATTTCTCTGAACTGTCACCACGGCCCCACGACACCGGTATGGTGACACTGGCCGGTACCCAGAATTTTTCAGAGTTTGAATTGCACCTGCGCGCCATCCTGGGACTTCCGATCGCCGGTATTACACTCGAGAAAGTAGGGGCAAGTGCGGTAATCCTGGCCTCCGGGCATTCCGAAAAACCCGCATACACGGGTATCGAAGCCATTGCGGCCCTCCCCAAAACCGACTTCCGGATTTTCGGCAAACCCACCACACGGCCCTATCGCCGGATGGGCGTGGCCTTGGTCTCCGACACCCTTGATACGCCGGTAGAAGAGGTGATCGAAAAAGCCAAGGCCGCGGCGGCACTCGTGACGGTCATCAGAGATTAAGCGGGAATCCGTACTTTTGCGGCTGAACCAACAGCAACCCACATGAAAGCATACGTATTTCCGGGCCAGGGTGCCCAGTTCACCGGAATGGGGAAGGAACTATACGAAACCTCGCCACTTGCCCGTGAACTTTTCGAGAAAGCCAACGATATCCTCGGCTTCCGCATCACCGATATCATGTTTGAAGGCACGGCGGAGCAACTCAAGGAAACGAAGGTGACCCAACCGGCCGTCTTCCTGCATTCGGTCATCCTCGCCAAAACACTCGGCGATTTCCAACCTGATATGGTAGCCGGTCACTCGCTGGGCGAATTCTCGGCGCTCGTGGCCAATGGTACACTTTCTTTCGAAGACGCCCTCCTTTTGGTCTCCAAGCGGGCGATGGCCATGCAAAAAGCCTGTGAAATCACCCCTTCGACCATGGCCGCCGTACTCGGACTCGACGATAAAACCGTTGAGGATGTTTGCGCGTCGATTGATGGGGTGGTAGTCGCAGCCAACTATAACTGCCCCGGTCAGCTCGTTATTTCCGGCGAAACGACGGCGGTCGAGAAAGCCTGTGAGGCATTGAAGGCCGCAGGAGCCAAACGGGCTCTGTTACTTCCGGTAGGTGGCGCGTTCCACTCACCTATGATGGAACCCGCGCGTGAAGAATTGGCCGCTGCCATCGAAGCAACGGCATTCCATACACCCACCTGTCCGGTCTACCAGAATGTAACGGCAAGTGCGGTATCAGACCCAAGCGAAATCAAGAAAAACCTGATCGTCCAATTGACAGCGCCGGTGCGATGGACGCAGTCGGTGCAACAAATGGTGGCCGATGGCGCGACGCTCTTCACAGAAGTCGGACCGGGTAAGGTGCTCACCGGACTCATCGGGAAAATAGACAACACCGTGGCAACCGCCAACGCGTAAACGGAACCGTCTCGAAAGAGGCGGTTTTTTTTTGGAGAGGGGTGAGGGGAGAGAGGAAAGAGTAAAGAGGAGAAGGGGTATTCTAGCGCCTTCTTAACTCCGGACTTTCTGCTCCCACTTCCACGCCGACGCAATGGCTTCGTCAAGCGAATGGCGCGCCGTCCAGCCCAGCACGTCGCGGGCTTTCGAGGTATCGGCGTAGGCTTCAGTGACATCGCCTTCCCGACGGGGTACGATCTTGTAAGGAAGTTTTTTTCCGGAAACGGTTTCGAATGATTGGATGACCTCCAGCACCGAACTTCCTTTTCCTGTGCCTAAATTGAAAACCTCCACCTTTTCGGTGTTGTGTTTCTCCAACAACCGTTGCAGCGCGGTGACGTGTGCCTCAGCCAGGTCGACGACATGGATGTAGTCCCTCACGCATGTGCCGTCCGAAGTAGGGTAATCGTTGCCAAAAACCGACAACTCCGCCCGAAGTCCCATCGCGGTTTGCGTAATGAAGGGCACGAGGTTTTGGGGCACGCCCAAAGGTAGTTCGCCAATCGCGGCCGACGGATGCGCGCCTATCGGGTTGAAATAGCGCAGCAGGATGGCGTTCAAGTGGGTTGCTTTGGCCGTATCGCGAATGATTTCTTCGCCGATTTGCTTGGTATTGCCATACGGAGACATGGCGGGTTGCACCGGCGCGTCTTCCGTTATCGGCATTCGGGTCGCCTGTCCGTAAACGGTGCAGGACGAGCTGAAGATAAAGGGCGCGGTTTCTTTTTGCGTCAGTTCCTGTAGAAGATAAACCAGGGCTCCGACGTTGTTTTCGTAATACAACAAGGGCTTTTCAACGCTTTCACCTACGGCCTTCGAAGCCGCGAAATGGATGATACCTGAGATGTCGTGTCGTTCAAACAAGGCTTTTACCGCGGCTTTGTCGCGCAGGTCGAGTTGTTCGAACACAGGCCGGCGTCCGGTGATGCTTTGGATGCCATCCAACACGGTTTCCGATGAATTCGAAAGATTGTCGACAATGATAACGTCGAATCCTTTTTCCTGTAAGGCAACAACGGTATGTGAGCCGATAAAGCCCAGTCCGCCCGTGACAAGTATACTCATAATCAGTGATTAAGCAGGTAACGCGTCACCAAAAAGGCTACCGCGAAAACCAACACGAAGATAAGCAGCTGTTTGATCAGCGGGCCTTTTCCCCTACCAGTTGTTTCGTTCGGTGTCATTATCCCAGGAACGCAATCACGGTTGAGGTGATATAGGCCATCTGCTCATCGTCGATTTCGGTGTGCATCGGAAGCGAAATCACTTCTTTCACCAACCGATTCGTCACTGGGAAATCTTCTTCCTTATAACGCGCATCGGCATAGGCTTTCTGGCTATGAAGCGGAATCGGGTAGTAGATGGCACACGGAATGCCTTTTTCCACCAGATGCTGCATCAGCGCATCGCGGTCGGCGTCGATGATGCGAAGGGTGTATTGGTGAAATACGTGGTCGTCGCCGTTTTCGTCAAACGCCGGTGTCACGATTTTCGGATGTCCGGCAAAGGCCTTGTTATATGCCGCTGCCGCTTTCCGCCGCGCGGCGTTGTAGGCGTCGAGTTTGGGAAGTTTTACGTTCAGTACGCCCGCCTGGATGGTGTCGAGGCGCGAATTGACGCCCACCACATCATGGTGATAGCGCACATACATGCCGTGGTTCGCGATGCCGCGGATGGCATGGGCGAGGGCATCATCGTTGGTGAAGATGGCTCCACCGTCACCGTAGCAACCGAGGTTTTTGGAAGGGAAGAACGACGTGGCGGCCACGTGTCCGATAGCACCCGCCCGGAATTTTTGTCCTTTGTAGGTACACATCGCTCCAATCGCCTGCGCGTTGTCTTCGATTACGAACAGGTTGTGTTCAGCAGCCAGGTCCATAATCGCTTCGATGTTGGCAGCACGACCGAAAAGGTGTACCGGCACGATGGCCTTCGTTTTTGGCGTAATCGCTTTCCGGATGGCGTCGATGGAAATGTTCATCGAGTCTTCCTCCACATCCACCAGAACCGGCGTCAATTGCAACAGGGCAATCACTTCAACGGTAGCGGCGAAGGTGAAGTCGGCCGTAATGACCTCGTCACCGGGTTGCAGGCCGAGGCCCATCATCGCGATCTGCAAGGCATCGGTTCCGTTGGCGCACGGGATTACGTGCTTCACGCCCAGGTAGTGTTCAAGGTTCTTCTGGAACTCCTGCACAAGAGGGCCGTTGATGTAGGTCGTCGTGTCGAGTACTTGTTGGATCGCGGCATCGACATCCGCTTTTATGTGGTCGTACTGCGTTTTGAGGTCGACCATTTGCAATTTTCTCATCGAAGTAGGTTTTAGGTTGCGGATGCATCCGCGAAAGCGCCACAAAAATAGCGATTTGCCGCCTGATGCCAATGCGATATCTGCAAAAGAGCCGTATTTTAGCGGCACAAATTCCGTCGATGTTTTTCCTTTATAACGTGTTGATGCATACCGTTGCCGCCCTTCTGCCGGTGGTGGCGTTGTTCAGTCGCAAGATGCGGTTGTTCGTCGACGGGCGCAGGCAAACTTTTTCGCGTCTGGAGGTCGCACTTTCCTCCCAACGACCTACGATCTGGTTCCACGCGGCGTCACTGGGCGAATACGAACAAGGGCTTCCGGTGATGGAGCGGATGAAGGAACGGTTTCCAAACCACGTATTCGTACTCACCTTTTTCTCGCCGTCGGGCTATGAAGTGCGGAAAAACAACACGGTAGCCGACGTGACGGTTTACCTTCCGCTCGACACAAAACGAAACGTAAAGCGCTTCCTCGACATCGTGCGTCCCGAGCAGGTGTTTTTCATCAAATACGAGTTTTGGCCGAACTACCTCGCCGCCCTTCGCAAACGCGGAACCCCAACCTATCTTATTTCAGGTATTTTCAGGGACAACCAGGTATTCTTCAAGTGGTATGGCGGCTTCTACCGACGAGCACTGGATGCCTTTACCCACTTCTTCGTGCAGCATTCCCGCGCGAAAGAACTGCTGGAGTCAATCGGCAAACGAAACGTAACCGTCTCGGGTGACACCCGTTTTGACCGTGTGGCAGCGATACTCGAAAAAGACAACCGACTTGATTTTATGGAAGCGTTCCTTGACGGAAAAACCGCGATTGTGGTCGGGAGTTCGTGGCCGAAAGACGAAGCCTTGTTGGCCGATTATATAAACGCCTCGGGGCATGACGTGCGGTTCATTATTGCGCCGCACAACATCAAGCCGGAGCAGGTGGCGAAATTGCAGGCTTCTCTGCAAAAACCGACGGTGCTGTTTTCGGAGAAAGAAGGGAAGACACTCTCTGATTTTTCCGTTTTGATCGTGGATACCATCGGTATCCTGACGAAGATATACAGCTATGCCGATATTGCGTATGTAGGTGGCGGTTTCGGAAACCCAGGAGTGCACAACCTGCTGGAGCCGGCGACCTTTGGCGTGCCGATTGTGCACGGACCGAATTACGCACATTTCGCTGAGGCGACGGCACTTGTTGAGATGGGGGCCTGCGCCGTTATTGAAGATGCTGCGTCGCTGGCTTCGGCCTTCGATACGTTAATTGCCGATAGTACCATCCGCGCGGAGAAGGGGCACATCGCGCAGACGTTCGTGCAGATGAACCGCCATGCCGTTGACCGAATTATGACCTATTTCCCATGATTACCTTCCATCCCATACAAAAAACAGACATACCGGATGTGGTTCGGATGATGGTCGATTTTTACGCCATCGATGGCTACCCGATTGACAAGGCCCATTCCACAAAATTGTGGGCGCAGTTCGTCGAAAACCCGGATGCCGGGCGGGCCTGGCTCGTATCATATAACGGAATCACAGCGGGTTACCTGGTGTTGACGTTCATTTTCAGCTTTGAATACGGTGGTACGGTGGGCATCGTGGATGAGCTGTATATAAAGGATGTTTTCCGCGGACACGGAATCGGAAAGGCCGCCATCGCCTTCGCGCAGGAAGTGGCCGTCGACCTCGGGCTCCGCACGCTGTACCTCGAAGTCGAACCCCATAATGAAGTGGCCATCCGCCTTTACCGGAACGCCGGTTTCCTTGAACACAAACGCGCCTCAATGCGCTTCCCTATTAATACTCCTTCCTCATGAAAGTACTGTTTCGTTTATTACTGCTTTTTGTTACCATTTCCGTCAGCGCCCAACAGGGTGGCATGTGGATTCCGTCGTTACTTGACGGTTTCAACGAAAAGGAAATGAAATCGCTCGGCATGAAGATGTCGGTCAAAGACATCTATGACGTCAACCATTCCAGCCTCAAAGACGCGGTGCCCCAATTTGATGGTGGCTGTACGTCGGAGGTGATTTCTCCAAAAGGACTGCTGCTCACCAACCACCACTGCGGTTTCGACGCGATCCAGTCGCACTCGACGGTTGACCACGATTACCTCACCGATGGCTTTTGGGCGTATAAAATGGAAGACGAGCTGCCCAACCCCGGCATGGTCGTGATGTTCGTCATAAAAATCGAAGACGTCACCGCGCAGGTACTGGACGGTACCGCCGGATTGAGTGAGGCGGATAAGCAGAAGAAAATCCAGGAGAACATCGCGGCTACGACCAAGAGTTTCCCTAAAGAAGCGTGGCAGGAAAACAAGATCCGCACGTTTTACGATGGCAACCAATACATCCTCTTCGTAACCGAGACCTTCCGCGACATCCGGTTGGTCGGCACGCCGCCTTCCTCGATTGGGAAGTTCGGATCCGACACCGATAACTGGGTGTGGCCGCGGCATACAGGCGATTTTTCGCTGTTCCGGATTTATGCAGGAAAAGACAACCATCCGGCGGACTATTCGGCGGATAATGTTCCGTATACCCCCAAACACTATCTGCCGGTATCGATGGACGGTGTGAAAGAGGGCGACTTCACCATGGTGCTCGGTTATCCGGGGCGCACAACGGAATATCTCCCTTCCGTAGCGGTGGCCCAGATTGTAAACGACCTTGATCCGGCCAAGATCGAAGTGCGCGACAGGGCGTTGAAGGTAGTCGATGGTTTCATGCGAAAAGATAACGCCATCAAGATACAGTATGCGGCGAAGTATGCGTCAATTGCCAATTATTGGAAGAAGTGGCAGGGCGAGGTGCTCGGACTTAAGAAGTCGGATGCCGTAAAAAAGAAGCAGCAACAGGAAGCGGCGTTTACCCAGCGTTTGGCAGAGAAGGGCAAACAGGCGGAATATGGCAACCTGCTGCCGGACCTCGCTAAAAACTATGCGGAGTTCGCACCGTATGCATTGGCGCGGGATTACTTCACGGAAATCGCGCTCCGCAATACCGAATTGCTGAGTGTCGCCTATAAGATGTACCAGCTTGAGCAGTTGCTGAACGCCAAGGGTGAAGCGGCCTTTGAGGCGCGACGCACCGAGTTGACGACCGGACTGGGTGAATTCTATAAAGATTTCAATCCGGAAGTAGACCGGAACGTAGCCGCGCAGTTGATGCAATTGTACCTGACCAAATATCCAAAAGCATTTCTTCCGGCCGGAATGGAGAACGTAAATGCAAACGATTTGGTAGCGGATGTCTATACGCGTTCACAATTGACGACCTTCGACGGAGCCAAGAAACTGTTGGAAGGTACTCCCAAAGAAGTGTTGGAAAAACTGCATGCTGACCCCGCGTTTGCCGTCCTGGCGGAAATGGCGGACAGCTATGTGAAGCAGGTAGCCCCTAAATATGAGGAAATCAACCTGCGAATTATCGGCTTGCAGCGAACTTATATGAAGGCGCAGATCGAAATGAACGACGGAAGGAAGCTCTTTCCGGATGCCAACAGCACCCTCCGCGTTACGTATGGAAAAGTCAAGGGATATGAGCCGAGGGATGCGGTTTCCTACGGGGCCATGACCTATTTGGATGGCGTCATCGAAAAATATATTCCGGGTGATTATGAGTTTGATGTGCCGAAGAAGCTACTTGAGTTATACGAACGCAAAGACTACGGTCCGTATGGAGTGAAAGGAAAGATGCCCGTTGCGTTTATCGGCACGAACCACACTACGGGTGGAAACTCCGGAAGTCCGGCTGTCGACGCGCGTGGCAACCTGATTGGACTGAACTTTGACAGGGTATGGGAAGGTACGATGAGCGATGTATATTATGACCCCTCTATTTGCCGGAATATCATGGTGGATATCCGCTATGTGCTCTTCATCATCGATAAATTTGCGGGAGCGAAAAATTTAATTGATGAAATGAAGTTGGTGCATCCAAAATAAAAAGACATTGATAATGAGTAGATTGAATGTATTTCCTGAAGAACTGTTATAGGGAAGTTAAAAAAAATCCCCATTAAGACGAATTTGGCACGGTGTTTGTTACATGTTGCTCGGACGAACGATAGAGGTTTCGAAAAAAGTTGAAAAAATAATTTTAACGAATTGAAAAATTTTTATCTTTGCCACGAATTAATAATTAACCTTTTATATTTAAGTAAGATGAAAAAAGTAATTTTGAGCGTTATCGCTATCGCTGCTCTGACTGTTGTTTCTTGCAAGAAAGAAGCTGAAAACACTGAAGCTGCTGCTGACACTACTGCTGTAGCTCCTGAGGCTCCTGCTGACACTACAGCTGCTCCTGCTGCTGACACTACAGCTGCTGCTGCTGATACTACTGCTGCTCCTGCTGAAGCTGCTAAGAAGTAATTAGCACCCGCTAATAAAAA